>JAOUMG010000538.1 GCA_029881635.1 Paracoccaceae bacterium
GGTCCGGGCACGGTCCGACAGGCCGGTCATCTGCCGCCCGCCAATCGCAACCGAACCCGCATCAGGCGTATCGAGCAGGCCCGCGATATGTAGCAGCGTCGATTTTCCCGCCCCCGATGGCGCCACCAATGCTACCACCTCGCCGCGCGCGACGGTCAGATCCAGCCCGTGCAATACCGAAACTTCACCGGGGGTGCCGCGCAGATAGGCCTTTTTAATGCTCTTGAGGTCCAGAACGGCATCACTCATAGCGCAAAGCCTCGACCGGGTTCATCCGTGCTGCGCGCCGGGCCGGAAAAATCGTGACGATGAAGGACAGGATCAGGGACAGGCCCACCGCGCGACCCACATCCCAGGCCTGCAGTTTCGCTGGCAGCCGGTAAATGCCGCGAATGGACGGGTCCCAGACCTCGCCACCCGAAAGGACATTCACGAAAGACATGATCGTATCGATATTGAGCGCGATCACGCAGCCCAGCAGCACCCCGGCAATGGTCCCCAGAACCCCGGTAAACGCTCCACAGAGGAAGAAAACCCGCAAGATCGACCCTTCGGTCAGGCCGATGGTACGCAGGATGCCGATATCGCGCCCCTTGTTCTTGACCAGCATGACAAGGCCCGAGGTGATATTCATCGCCGCAATCAGCACCAGAATCGACAGGATCACGAACATTACGTCATCCTCGATCTTCAGCGCGCTGAGAAAGGCGCCCGATGCATCCCGCCAGCTCCACAGCAAAGTGCCGGGGCCACCCGTTTGCAGCAAAACGCCGGTAAAATCATCTACGGCCTCGGGGTCGATAACATAGACCTCGATCTCATCAGCGCCGCCTTCGCGGTTGAAATAGCTCTGCGCTTCCTCAAAAGGCATATATATACGGGTCCGGTCGATATCGTATCGCCCGGCAGTGAAGATATAGACGACTTCATAGGCATTGACGCGGGGGGATGTGCCAAAGGCGGTTTTGACGCCGTTGGGCGAAATGAGCTTGACCTTGTCGCCCAGGCTGACCCCCAGATCGCGCGCAATCCCGGAACCGATGGCGATGCCAGAGTCGAACCGATCAATATCACCCAGCGCCTCCTCCGACCCCGCGACACGGGGAATGGTCTTAAGATCTTCCAGTGTGATGCCAAGAACCTCGGCGACGTTTGAGCGGTCACCAAGCGTGACCATCGCCTGCCCGCGCACGATCGGGGCCGCGCGCGTGACCCCCGGCAAGGCAATGATGCTGTCGGCGAGCGCGACATAATCCGCAATCGCCCGTGTTGCGATACCCTGATCGTTCACATAGGTGGCCCGCGAAACCGAAACATGGGCATTGGCCCCAAGAATCGTATCGACAAATTCGGCGCGAAACCCGGCGCGTACGGCCAATGTGGTAATCAGAGCCATGACCCCGAGCGTGATCCCGATCAGCGAAATCCATGTCATGACGCTGACGCCGCCTTCGGTGCGCCGTGCCCTGAGATAGCGCCAGGCGATCATGAATTCGAAACCGGAAAAAGGCGCAGTTCGGGTGGCCATTGGCACCTCGGCAAGGGGTCAGAAGTGGCGCGCAAGGTGGCCGCACGGGACGGAAAGGTCAAGCGCCCTGCCCGACACAGGCCGATGACATATGTGTCACCCCGATTTATCCTGTTTCCAGCGTAAAGGGAGGGTCCCATGCCATTCATAGAAACACCCGCCGAAGAAACCGCCACCGGGGCAACTGTGGCAATGTATGAAAGAACAAAGGCAAACTTTGGCTATCTGCCCAACATGGTCCGGGCATTCGGGCATCGGCCAGAGGTAATGGATGGCTGGAATGCGCTCCTTGGGGCCATTCGCGGCAATCTTGACCTCAGACGCTATGAGCTTGCGACATTGGCGGCAGCCAGGGCGCTCAAAAGCTCCTACTGCATGCTGGCGCATGGATCGGTTCTGTTGGACGAGGGCATGACGCCCCAGGCCCTGCGCGATATCGTCGAGGACAGGGCAGGCGCCGATCTGACAGCGCAAGAACGGTCGATCATGGATTATGCCGCCAAGATTGCCAGCGACGCAACCACGGTTACCCAAGGCGATATCGACACCCTGCGCAATCAGGGCTTGAGCGACGCAGAGATTTTTGACATTGCAGCTACAGCGGCCATGCGTTGTTTTTTCAGCAAATTGCTGGACGGATTGGGCGCGCAACCGGATGCGGCCTATATGTCTATCAAACCAGAATTGCGTTCCGCCCTGACCCCGGGAAGAGCGATTGATGCCTGAGCATTTTCCGGCCCGCGCCTGTATCCCGCCATTTGCCACTCGATTGCCATGCCATTTTAGCGGCTTTCGGGTTTGGCCGGTTTCCTGCGCATTGCCAGAGCGATCGGATTCGCCTTCATGAAAATCCTGATCCTCGGCGGGTATGGCGTGTTTGGCGGCCGGTTGGTGCATCTGATCTCTGATCTCGTCGGGGTAGAGATTCTGGTCGCCGGGCGCGATGTTGTGGCTGCACGGAAATTCTGCGAGGGCTGGACCGGGACGGCTGGTTTACGCCCCCTGTTACTCGACCGGGCCAATGTCGCGGCGGCGATATCTGGCGAAAAGCCGGACCTGATCGTTGACGCTTCGGGGCCGTTCCAGATCTATGGGGG
>JAOUMG010000540.1 GCA_029881635.1 Paracoccaceae bacterium
CGGTGCCAACGGGTCGGAAATGCCATTCGTTGACGCGACGGGAACAGATGGTTTTGGTTCAGCCCGGCCGGGTAGCTGCCCGCGTCAGGAGAAGCCTTCGCCGCCGCAGGTCGCGCATCGCCGCACTTTGGTGCCGAAGCAACCGACACAACGGTCATAGATTGCTTTGCCGAAGGCATCGCGGCCCTTCACGGTCTGCCCAGATCCGCTGCAGAACTGGCAGGGCGCGCGACCAGTGCCGTGGCACCGGGGACAGCGCCGTTTTACATAGGGCGGCGTTTTTTTTCCGGAAGGGTTATGTTCCATGCGGGTACCCCGGGCAACTCTTCTATGCGACCAAAAGACAGTTATTTTCGGTATCAGAGCACAAGCGACCCGACCTGTCACCTTTTTCAAGCCCGACCGGGTTTGATAACCGTCGGATGATGTATTTTGACGATTTTACGGGTTCTTGAACGGGGTCTGTTTGCCGTGGCCAACCAGCGCCGCAGCGGTGCTGCTGCGCGGGCCGGACGACGGCAAGCCCTGATTTCGGATCTTTGTCGCATGACTGTGGCCCATTTACACAAGATGGCCTTGCCCAGCTGATCTGACCCAGAAGGTTTGTTGACTATTGATCCGGTGCCAGCATTCCTGACGCGCAGGATAACCGTTTGGAAGAGATGACTATTCGCCAAAGCCTGAATATCGCAGCCGTGATGGGCGGTTTGGCGATCCTGTTTACGCTCTGGGCCTGGGGGCAGCCCCTGATTTGCACCTGCGGTTATGTCGTGCCCTGGGTCGGGTCGATCTGGTCAAGCGGAAATTCCCAGCATATCGCGGACTGGTACACGCTCAGTCATATAGTCCATGGCCTGATAATCATCCCCATCGGCCGTTTTCTGGCCCCGCGCATTTCGTTCAACTGGTTATTTTTCATAGCGATTCTGACCGGAACCGCCTGGGAAATCGTGGAGCACACCGATTGGGTGCTGGACCAGTTCCGCGCCACGACGGTCAACCAGGGATATACGGGCGATTCAGTGCTAAACGCCGTTGCCGATTACATCTTCATGATGGCGGGTTTCTTTGTTGCCAGCTATCTGCCGAAGCTATGGACACTGGCGCTGGTCTTCATCCTTGAGATCACGGCGGCACTGATTGCGCGCGACAGTCTGCTGCTGGAGGCCATCATGCTGGTACATCGGTTTGAGGCAATCGATGCCTGGCAGCAGGAAATCAATCCCCGGCAACCGCCTGTTAGCGGGACGGCTGGCGGCTAACGGCGAAGGCGGCGGATCCGGTCCAAGCGGCCCGACGGGTCAGGCAAGATGACGGCAGGGCGCAATCAATCGATCTGCCGGGCTTCATCCACCAGCATCACCGGAATGCCATCGCGGATCGGGAAGGCGAGTTTGGCGGATTCCGAGATCAGTTCCTGCCGGTCGCTGTCAAGGGTGAGGACCGTTTGTGTCAAAGGGCAGACCAGGGATTCCAGCATGCGTCTGTCGGGGATGATTTCACCGTTCATCTGATCGCTTTCATTGCATCGGTTCTTCGCCGCCGCTGTGAAGCGCGAATTCCATCAGTGTAATCAGCGTTTCGCGGCGGGTTTCCAGTGAGGGGGCCTCAAGCAGGGCCTGCTTGTCTTCGGGCGCGAAGGGGCAGAGCATGGCCAGCGAATTAATCAGCAGTTCATCGTCAGCACCTTGCAGGCTTTCCCAGTCGGTCGACAGGTTGCGGGTGGTAAAATACCGCTTGAGCAGGCCCATGAATTCCTTTCGGTGAAATCCGGGATCCTTTTCGGTTGGTCCGCGATCACGTTCAAAGCCGTCCCAGCTGACCTCGCCGCAGATAAAGGGGGTAAAGCCGGAAACTTCGCGTTGCAGGCGGAACCGCGATATGCCGGTAAGAGTGATCCGGTAGCGTCCGTCATCGGTTTCGGAGAAACCTGTCACCCTGCCCGCACAGCCAATGGAGGAAAGTTCATCCTCGCCCGACGGAACCGGGCGCGGCTGGATCATTCCGATCAGCCGGTGCGAGGTTTTCAGCGTTTCATCCAGCATCGCCAGATAGCGCGGTTCAAAGATCTGCAAGGGCAGCATGGCGCGCGGCAAGAGCAATGCCCCCGGCAAAGGGAACAGCGGGATCTTGTCGGGCAGGTCGCCGCGAAGTTTCATATCGTGACCTTACAGCGGTTTTGCCGGTCAGACAAAGATCATCGACGACAATTTCCGCCGGCCTTTGAGGGCGATCGGATCGGTGGGCTTCAATGCCTCGAAAATGGTGAAAAGCTGGGCTTTGGCGGCGCCGTCATTCCATTCGCGGTCGCGGCGGAAAAGCTCCAGCAGTGTATCGACGGCAGCGGCCACATCGCCTGCGGCGTGTTGGGCATTGGCCAGATCGAAGCGGGCCTGATGATTGTCTGGCGCTGCGTCGACCACCGCCATCAACTCGCCGACAGGCCCGGCATTGGCGGCCTGACGGATCAGGGCAAGCTGGGCGCGGGCAGCCTCTACCTCGGCGGATTTCGCGATCTTTTCCGGTGCCGAGGCCAGCAAGCCTTCGGCCTGATCGAGGTTGTCGAGCGCGAGATGGGCGCGCACCAAACCGCCGTAGGCGGCGGCATTCTCGGGCTCTTC
>JAOUMG010000032.1 GCA_029881635.1 Paracoccaceae bacterium
GATACGGTTCGCGCACGCGACAAAAAACCAGAACTGACATCTGTCTATCTGCGGCTGGTCGATCTTAAGGAACGTCTGGCACGCAGCGGCACATCATCGCGCGGTTAGAACTTTCGCAATGCACTTTCCCCCCCTTGCCGCGGGCAACCGTTTTGGTGCTTGCCCCTGCCTCTACAATCGTCCTATACAGCGCCGCGTCGGGCCGTGGCGCAGCCTGGTTAGCGCGTCCGTCTGGGGGGCGGAAGGTCGCGAGTTCGAATCTCGCCGGCCCGACCACTACCGAAACGCCCATCCCGTCACTGGGGTGGGCGTTCGCATATCGGGGGGCGGCAAGTGACGGGCAAAATCGAAGCGACGGGCGTTCTGGCTGACACAGCCCTCAGGTCGATGATCGCTGCCAATGAAATATCGGCATCGCCCGACATTACCGAGCCGCAAATTCAACCCGCCAGTCTGGATTTACGTTTGGGAACAGTCGCATATCGTGTGCGCGCATCATTTCTGGCTGGCAAGAACAGGACAGTCGCAGAGCGTATCGACGAGTTTGAGATGCACCGCGTTGACTTGAGTGCAGGCGCCGTGTTGGAAAAAGGCTGCGTCTATGTCGTGCCGCTGATGGAACGTCTGGCCCTGCCCGGCGGTGTGACTGCTGTGGCCAATGCCAAAAGCTCCACCGGCCGACTGGATCTGCTGACCCGGACCATCGTTGATGGCGGGGTCGAGTTTGACCGCATTCCTGACGGATATCACGGCCCGCTTTATGCCGAGGTCTGCCCCCGCTCATTTTCGGTACTGGTGCGTCCCGGCATGCGGTTGAACCAGATCCGTTTCCGGGCCGGGCAGGCCATCCTGAGCGATGAGGAACTGAATAAATTGCACCACGCCGAACCCTTGGTCAGCGGAACGGCTCTGATTTCCGAAGGACTGGGGTTTTCCGTCGACCTCAAACCAAAGACTGGGGATCTTGTCGGATACCGCGCCAAACCGCATACCGGCGTGATCGACCTCGATCTTATCGGTCACTATGACCCTTCCGAGTTCTGGGAGGAAATCCGCACCAAAGATGGCCGGATCATTCTTGATCCCGGGGCGTTCTACATATTGGTCAGCCGCGAAGCGGTGACCATTCCACCCGATTACGCTGCCGAGATGGCGCCCTATCTGGCTATGGTCGGTGAATTTCGCGTACATTACGCCGGTTTCTTCGACCCCGGGTTTGGCCACGGGGATGCCGGGGGCAATGGGTCGCGCGGGGTGCTCGAGGTACGCTGCCACGAAGCCCCCTTTGTGTTGGAACACGGTCAGGTCGTCGGGCGATTGGTTTACGAACGTATGGCCACACGACCGGCACGCTTGTATGGCACGGGCATTGCGTCGAATTATCAGGGACAGGGCCTGAAGCTGTCGAAGCATTTTCGCGCAGGCTAGAACGTATCCAAGGGGGGAGCAAATGATCGACATTGACCGGGTTCGTGCTGATACGCCTGCCTGCGAAAACATCATTCACTTCAACAATGCCGGGGCGTCACTGATGCCATTGCCGGTACAAAAGGCTGTGATAGGCCATCTGGAGGAGGAAGCCCGGATCGGCGGCTATGAGGCCGAGGAGCAGGCAGCCGAGGACATCGCGTCATTCTATACGGAGTTGGCAGCTTTGATCGGGGCCAGACCCGACGAGATTGCCTATGTCGAAAACGCCACCCGCGCGTGGGATATGGCCTTTTACGGGCTGCCATTGGAACCGGGCGACAGGATACTGACCCATCGCTCGGAGTATATGTCAAACTACCTCGGGCTAGTGCAGCAGGCAAAGCGGCGGGGGTTATATGTTGATCTCGTGCCTTCTGACGCCCATGGCCAGATTGATGTCGAGGCGCTCGAGGCGGCAATCGGCCCCAAAACCCGGCTGATCGCCCTGACCCATGTACCGACGCATGGCGGGCTCGTGAACCCCGCGGAGGCGGTGGGTAAAGTCGCCCGTAGGCACGGGCTGATCTATCTTCTGGATGCCTGTCAGTCAGCCGGACAGATCGCGCTGAACGTAAACAAAATCGGTTGCGATATTTTGTCGGGCACGGGGCGGAAATTTCTGCGCGGGCCACGTGGCACCGGGTTCCTCTACATCTCGCGCAACATGATGGAGAGGGTGGAGCCGCCCTTTATCGACCTTCACGCTGCAACTCTTACCGGCACTGGCAGCTACGAATTGGCGGCGGGCGCAAAGCGGTTTGAAAACTGGGAAAGCTATGTCGCCGGTCGGGTCGGCCTTGCGAGGGCAGTCGGCTACGCTCGCCAGATCGGGATTGAGGCGATCGAGGCGCGGGTGACCGATCTGGCCGCAAAGCTGCGTGCGCAACTCGTGGATTTACCTGGCGTTGAGGTTCATGACCTTGGTCAGAGGAAATGCGCAATTGCCACCTTTACCTGCCCGCATGAACCGGCCACGGCCACGGTCAAACGGTTGCGCAAATCGGGGATTAATGTCAGCAGTTCTGATTTTCCCGGTGCCCAGCTGGACTTCGGACCGCGTGGACTTACCTCGGTTGTGCGTGCCTCGGTTCACTATTTCAACACCGAAGCTGAGATCAGCCGTTTTTGCGCCGCTGTCGCCAAACGTTGAAGAGGTTCAGCGGTTCAGGCGCCGGGTGATCTTGGACATGTCCTTGGCCCGCTTGGCCATATCGCGGCCCATCTTTGCCTGCTCGTGGTCTTCGGCGGTCATGTCTTCTTTCCGCTTGCCTTTACGGGTCGCAAGGTCAAACCCCTTGTCGACGCCAGTTCGGACCAATCTACGAACGACCTGATTGATGACCATGTTGATAAGTCGGTTCAAGTCCATTCCATAAGCTCCCTTCAATCCTCAAAAAGTTCGCTTTGCCCTGCGATGTTCTCGGCCTCATCCTCGTCATCCGACGCCGCCAGATTATCTGATCCCGGCAGCGGTCGATTGTCTAACAACCCGGCCGCACGAAGCTCTTTAAGCCCGGGAAGGTCACGCGCGGATTCAAGCCCGAAATGGTCAAGAAAAGTCTGCGTGACGACATATGTCACTGGCCTGCCCGGCGTCATTCTGCGCCGTCCGAACCGGATCCATTCCAATTCCAGCAGTTGATCGACGGTACCGCGCGACACGGCCACGCCCCTAATTTCCTCGATCTCGGCCCGGGTTGCGGGCTGGTGATAGGCGATGATGGCCAGCGTCTCGATCGCAGCACGGCTGAGCTTTCGCGTCTCAACCGTTTCCTTCTGCATCAGAAATCCAAGATCGGGTGCGGTACGCATGGCCCAGGCATCACCGACCTTGACGACGTGGACGCCGCGCCCCTCATACCGTTTGCGCAGATGTACCAGCGCCTCGGCGGGATCGGATCCATGGGGCATCCGCGCCGTGAGGTCAGCCACCGTTACCGGATCTGCCGAAGCAAACAGGATCGCTTCGACCATGCGTTCCTGTTCAGGCATGGGAGGCGCTTCAAAAAGGCTCTGATCGGGTGTCGGGGTATCGTTCACGGGTCTTTCCGTCTGATGGAGATAGGGGCAAATGATTCGATTTGGCGGATGATGATCCGTCCCTGCTTGGCCAGTTCCAACGACGCGGCAAAGGTCGAAGCGGTGGCCGAACGCCGTCTGGCCGGGTCAGCGGACCAGCCTTCGGGAAGGTAGTTGACGAGATCGGTCCAGTCACCGGCAAATCCGATCAACCCACGCATGCGGTCCAGCGCCTGTTCCATGGTAAACACATGATTTCGGTCCATGGCGTAGGGGCGAAATTCATCATGGGTTCTGATGCGGGCATAACCCTGCATAAGATCCAGCAAGGTGGCGGTATACTTGACAGATCGCTTGCGCGTCACATCCTCCGGGATACCGCGGGCAAAAAAATCACGCCCCTTCTGGTCGCGTCCCATCAGCCGGGCGGCGGCTTCGCGCATGGCTTGCAAGCGTTCGAGCTGAAACGCGAGATGGGCAGCAAGCTCTTCGCCCGAGGGGCCATCGTCGGCCGGGTCCGGCGGCAGCAGAAGGCGCGACTTCAGAAAGGCGAGCCAAGCCGCCATCACCAGATAGTCTGCGGCAAGTTCAATCCGCAAAGTCTTGGCTTCGTTAACAAACTTCAGATATTGTTCAGCCAGTTGCAGCACCGAAACTCGCCGCAAATCGACCTTCTGGGTTCTGGAAAGCATCAGGAGAAGGTCAAGCGGTCCTTCGAAACCGTCCACATCGACGATCAACGATTCCACCGATAACCGCTCAGTGACGCTGACGCTATCCTCCTCAAATGCGGTTGTTTCAGCCATTGCGCGGTTCCTTCAGAAGCGCTTCAAACTCGGCTTCCAAATGAGCGGTGTCAATGGCGTCCGGTGTCTGGCGCGCTTGCAGCGCCCGTTCAATCCGTTTGGCCGTCTTCGGCCCAACGGTTCCGGCGTTGGCAACGACCGCCTCCATTTCTGCACGCTTGCCGTTGCAGTGCAGGGCGATGTCACAGCCTGCCGCAATGGCAGCCCCTGCCCGTTCCCCGATACTGCCTGACAGGGCCTGCATTGAAAGATCATCCGAAATCAGCAACCCGTCAAAGCCGATCATATCCCGGATGACGGTGATCATACGGGCCGAAGAGGTTGCCGGATGGCCTGCATCGACTGCGTCAAAAACGATATGGGCGGTCAGTGCCATTGGCAAATCGGCCAGCGCCCTGAAGGCGGCGAAATCGGTTTGCTCCAACTCCATCAGTCCGGCATCGACACGGGGCAATTCCAGATGGCTGTCCATTGTGGCGCGGCCGTGACCCGGCATGTGTTTGACCGCAGGCAACACGCCACCCGCCAGGAGCCCGTCAGCGGCAGCGCGAGCAGCCTTGATCACCGTCCCCAGATCGTCGGAAAAACATCGGTTGCGCAAAAAGGGATGGGTTTGACGGCGGGCGATATCCACGCTCGGGGCGCAGTTGGCGTCAATGCCGACGGATCTGAGTTCCGCCGCGATCAGCCGGTAGCGCAGCCATATCGACCGTTCCATCACCTCGGGCGCGGTTCCGGCAACCTGTTCAAGCGGTGGCAACCATTCGCGCCAGTGCGGTGCGCGCAGTCGCTGAACCCGCCCACCTTCCTGATCAACAAGAATCGGGGCATCACGCCCCAGCGCATTGCGCAAATCCCTCGTCAGACGGCACAGTTGGTCGGGTGTATCGACATTTCGGGCAAAAAGGATGAACCCCAACGGGTTGGCATCACGAAAAAACGCATGTTCATCGGGGCCAAGGTGGGTACCCTCACATCCGAGGATCGTGGCAGACAGGCCTGCCCCAGCATCTGATGGCATCACCGCACCACGGCGGGAACGCATTCTGCATTGTCGGCCTCCAGCGCGGCGCAGAACCGACGCGCGTCATCCACATCGGAAAAACCTTCGACCCGCAGTCGGTAGAACATCTGCCCGCCACTGGTCGCCGGCTCAATCACACGGCGCTTGCCGTCAAACAGCGAACCATACCGTTCTGCCGCGGCGTCCCATTGCAGCTCTGCCTCGGAAGGGCTGGAATAGGCACCAATCTGGACCAGTCTCGTGCCGACGGCCAGTGCATCGGGGGATATATCCAGCGCAGGTGGTGGGGCCATGGCGGCAGCAACGGCGGCGGCGGCGGCTTCGGCCATTGCATCGCTTTCGGTTGCTTCTGCTCCAAGGGTCTCCGCAGAGACGGCCTCAGCACTGCCAGCAGCGGTACTTGCAACAGTCAGGCTGGCACCTTCCCGACCCGGACGTGACAACGGGCGCGGTGATTGCACCACGCCGGGCACAGAGGCGGGAAGGATTGTCAGATCGCTTGCAGGCGCAGCAGCGGCATCTGTTTCAACCAGGTCGGCCGGACCGTCAGGCAAGGGCTGGGAAGGTCGGACCGCGGCCGGGCCTGTGACCGGAACCTCTGCCGCATCAATCGAAGCAGGCAAGGTCCGCGATGCAGGGGCGGCGGGATCTGTCAGACCCAAGGCCGGAGTATTATCCATAGCGACGGCCAATTCACCCATCGGCTGGTCTTCATCGGCAAGACCATCGGTACGGGGGGCCAGCGTCAAGGTTTCGGCGGCATCGGCTGCGGTTCCGTCGGCCGCAATCCGGTTGACGGCCAACCCCTGATGCAGGGCCAATTCACCGCCAGGGTTTTCGGGTGCAATGCGCGCAGGCCCCTCAAGGGCGCGGATCACCGGAATGCCATTCACATCCCGCACCGCAAGTTCATAACCCCAAAAGCCCAGCCCTATGATCAACGCCACCGAGGTGGCCGCACCGGCACCATTGACCAGCTTTTGAAACCTTACACCCGCAGGAACGGTTTCAGCCACGCGCGGTTCATACGCACCATAGGAGTCAAAATCGTCGAAATCTGCATCCGCCATGCTCTTGCCTCGCTCGCGGATGATCCCCAACCAATCTGGAGAATTCCGCGTTATATTTGCCTCGACCTGGCGGACAGCGCCTGTTGATCAGCGCATTTCTTCCACCGGGGTTACGCCCAAGATACCAAGACCTGCGGAAATAACAACGCCCGTTGCCCGCGCGAGGGCAATTTTGGCCTGACTGGTGGCGGCATCACCCTCCTGAATGAAGCGCAAGGAGGCATCATCGTTGCCACGGTTCCAGAATCCGTGAAATTCCGATGCAAGTTCATAGAGGTAAAAAGCGATGCGATGGGGTTCATGACCACGGGCAGCAATCTCGACCAGACGCGGCCATTCGGCAATTTTCCGCGCCAATGCCAGTTCGGCATCGTGCCCCAATAGGTCGAGATTTGCCCCCGCCAACGTCGCGTCATCGGCGGCAATTCCCGCCTCTCCCGCCTTGCGGATGACCGAATTGATCCGGGCATGGGCGTATTGCACATAAAAGACCGGGTTATCCTTGGATTGTTCCAGCACCTTGTCAAAGTCGAAATCAAGCGCCGCGTCGTTCTTCCGCGTCAGCATGATGAAACGTGTCACGTCCTTGCCTGCCTGTTCGACGACATCGCGCAAGGTCACGAATGTCCCTGCCCGTTTGGACATCTTGAACGGTTCGCCGTTCTTCCAAAGCTTCACCAGCTGGGTCAGTTTGACGTCAAGCGGTACTTTGCCGCCCGAAAGGGCCGCGACAACCGCCTTGAGACGTTTGACATAGCCCCCGTGATCGGCACCGAGAATATCGATCAAGATATCAAATCCCCGTGTCACCTTATCGTAGTGATAGGCAATGTCGGGGGCAAAATAAGTCCAGGAGCCATCTGATTTCTGCACCGGGCGATCCTGATCGTCACCATAGGCAGTGGACCGGAAAAGCGTCTGTTCGCGTTCTTCCCAATCCTCGGGCTGCTTGCCCTTGGGAGCCTCCAGTTTGCCGGAATAGATGAGATCGAGCCCACGCAGCGTTTCGATCGCAGCCTCGATCTTGCCAGTGCCGTAAAGTGCCTTTTCCGACGAGAAAACATCCATCTGGACGCCCAGCATCGCCAGATCATCCCGGATCATCTGCATCATGGCTTCGGTCGCAAAAACCCGGATATCTGCCAGCCAGACAGATTCAGGCTGGTCGATAAGTGTGGTGCCGTATTTTGCCTTCAGCGCCTCGCCCACCGGGATGAGGTAATCGCCGGGATAAAGCCCCTCGGCGATTTCGGGATCAAGACCATTGGCCTCGCGGTAGCGTTCATAGGCGGACCGCGCCAGAACATCGACCTGGGCGCCGCCGTCGTTGATGTAATATTCGCGTGTCACATCATAACCGACAAACCCAAGCAGACTGGCCAAGGCATCACCGAATACCGCCCCACGCACATGGCCAACATGCATTGGACCGGTCGGGTTGGCGGACACAAACTCAACGTTGACCCGCGCCCCCTGCCCCAATGTAGAGCGCCCGAATTCGGATTGTTCGGCCAAGGCCGCGCCAACCACGTCTTGCCAGACACCCGGCGCGAGTCGCAGGTTCAAAAACCCCGGCCCGGCGGTTTCGGCGGTCATGATCCGCGCGTCGGCCACAAGTTTCGCGGCCAATGCATCCGCGATCGTCCGCGGGGACATGCCGGCAGGTTTGGCCAGCACCATCGCGGCATTGGTGGCCATATCGCCATGGGCCAGGTCGCGAGGCGGTTCGACCGCCACGGCAGCCGTATCAAGCCCGGCGGGCAAGACACCTTCGGCGGACATCTCTGCCAGTGCGTCTATTACCAGCGCACGTATATCGGAAAACAGGTTCATTTCGTGCCTCTTTGATCAAATGAGGGGATGCCAGAGCCGGGTTGCGCCGTCAATGCTCGACACGTGCCATCGGTTATCGCGACTTGGCGCGCAATGGCACGGGCTGGACGGAATATCCGGTCAAGCCGAGGCTTTGTGGGCGCGAAGGCCTAGCGGCAGCAAAGCCGTGCATGTTCCTGAATGGCGAACCGGTCTGTCATTCCGGCGACATAATCCAGCACAACACGCGCCAGTTCAGTCTCGTCCTTGGCCCTGGCGACATCAGGGCGCCATTCGTCGGGCAAGAGCGACGGATCACTCAGGAAAAGCGGGAAAAGCTCATTGATCATCGCTGTCACGCGTTGGCGTTCGACGACGACTGACGGGGCACGGTACATGCGTGTGAACAAAAAGCTCTTGATCGCCTTGAGATTCTGGAAAAGCGGTTTGGAAAAGCGGATGATCGGCCCGTCCATGGAACGCACATCGGCAACGGATTGAGGCTGAGAGGCCGCAAGACGGTTTTCGGCGACGGCAATCACATCTTCGACCATGACACCAAAAACACGGCGCAATGCTTCGTGCCGACGCCGCATGGGATCAAGGCCGGGATGCAACCGGTCCACCTCGGCAAAGGCGGGGCCCGTGACCGGCAGGTCCATCAGGTCATCCTCGGCAAACAGCCCGGCGCGCAAGCCGTCATGCAGGTCATGGTGGTTATAAGCCACATCATCGGCGACAGCCGCCACCTGCGCTTCGGCACTGGCGAAGGTATCGAGTTCCAGATCATAGCTCTCATTGAAACCGGCCAAGGCATAGGGAATGTCCGCGCTGTCGGCGACCGCATGTGACCCGCTGGCTTTTGGGCCAATGACCGGGCCGTTGTGCTTTGCGATCCCTTCCAGAGTTTCCCAGGTCAGGTTGAGGCCGTCAAAACCCGCGTAGTGGCGCTCCAGATCAGTGACGATGCGGATCGCCTGGGCGTTATGATCAAATCCGCCATAGGGGGCCATCAGTTCGGCCAGCGCATCTTCGCCGGTATGACCAAAGGGCGGATGACCAAGATCATGGGCAAGGGCGACGGCCTCGGCCAATTCGACATTCAGCCTCAGCGCGCCTGCGATCGTACGGGCCACTTGTGCCACTTCGATCGTATGGGTCAGGCGGGTACGGTAATAATCGCCCTCATGTTCGACGAAAACTTGCGTCTTGTGCTTTAGCCGCCGAAAGGCCGAGGAATGAATGATCCGGTCCCGATCACGCTGAAAGGGCGACCGGAAAGTGGACGTCTCTTCGGGGTAAAGCCGCCCCCGACTGTCTTCAGGATGGCAGGCATAGGGTGCCAGTGTCATTTTGGCCTGTTCTTGTTCTTGCATTTCGTCGATCATATATGTCGTATGCACACGAAATGATATGATGGTTTCGATGGAATTGACCCTGCCACCCAAAGTCACACCCCGCGCCTTCGCCCGGCTGGCCGAGATCAACGCCGAAACAGGCGAGGCCAAGGCACTTCGCGTTGCGGTGGATGGCGGGGGCTGTTCGGGTTTTCAGTATGATATCCGTTTGGATGACCCTAGCCCGGATGATCTGGTTCTGGAAGGCGACGGTCAGAAGGTTCTGGTCGATTCGGTTTCGCTGCCATTTCTGGCCAATGCCGTGATCGATTTCTCAGAAGAGCTTATTGGCGCGCGGTTTGTGGTGGAAAATCCAAACGCGACCTCAAGCTGCGGCTGCGGCACTTCGTTTTCCATCTGATACGGCATAACGAACGATCCTTTGACGATGGTTTGCCGCTTGCGCGGGTGCC
>JAOUMG010000033.1 GCA_029881635.1 Paracoccaceae bacterium
ACCTCGCTACCATGACGATGGCAGCGCTTGCCGTGACCCCGGCAGTCACCAAGGGATTGCCTTGGGCTGTTTCATTTGTGCCTGGCACCGATGCAGGGTCGGCGGTTGTCATCGTGCAAGCCCGCGGCAGCCTAGACAACACCCGGGCCTGCGACCGCACGGCCATGGTCACCCATATTGATTTTCCTGCCCGCCCGGTCAAACTTTGCGCCATACCCTTGGATATCTGGCAAACACTCAAGCGCGGTGACCGGCTGCGTCTGGACGGACCGCAGACTCTCTATGGCCTCAGATACACCGAGATTAGCCGCGAAGAGGCAAACTGACTTTGCATCCAGTTTCTTAGTGACAATTGGCGCCGCCAATCCGTTGGCATCCGGCAAACAGCTTTACAATGCCGTCCAGCCACCATCGACGGAAATCGTGGTGCCGGTGATCTGATTTGCCGCAGGCGAGCACAGGAACACAGTCGTACCGCCGATTTCTTCCACGGTTGCAAACTGCCGCGACGGTTGGCGCGCCAGCATGACCTCACGGACGACGGTTGCGCGGTCCATGTTATGGGCCTTCATCTGATCGGGGATCTGGGCCTCGACCAGCGGGGTCAGCACATATCCCGGACAGATGGCGTTGCAGGTGATCCCCTGCCCCGCGACTTCCAGCGCGGTGGTTTTCGACAGCCCCACAATGCCATGCTTGGCTGCGATATAGGCGGATTTATAGGGCGAGGCTGTCAAACCATGTGCCGAAGCGATGTTGACGATCCGGCCCCATCCTTTGCCTTTCATGCCTGGCAGGGCTGCGGCGGTGGTGTGAAAGGCCGATGACAGATTGATCGCAATGATTGCATCCCATTTGTCCGTTGGAAAATCCTCAATCGCGGCCACATGCTGAATGCCGGCATTGTTGACCAATATATCGCAACCGCCTGCTTTTTCGATCAACGCCCGACATTCCGAACCTTTCAACATATCCGCCTGAATATAGCGGACAGGAACGCCGTATTCCTGCGCCAGCTTTTCCGCCAGCCCATGATCTTCCTTGCGGTCGGTGAAGGAATTCAGAACCACGCCTGCCCCGGCCCGCGCCAGTTCAGTTGCAACTCCAAGCCCGATGCCGGAATTGGACCCTGTTACAATTGCGGTTTTGCCAGTAAGGGTCATGCTGCTATCCCCGATGATACACATCCCATCTATAGGCCCGGACCTGAACAAGGTCGAGACCGCCAAGCGTCACAAGGCAATCGCAAAAAAAACGCCCGCACGAAGCGGGCGTTAAGTTATTGAGGCAGGTTTCATACAGGCAAGAAACCTATCGAGCAGTGGCTCCTTTATACGCGGTCATTCGCTGCTCTCCAAGCTAAAAGTTTGAAAAGGTTAGAAAGCCAGTCTAGCGTCACGCCCAACGACACAAGGGCAGAAGGGATTGTTGCCAAAATGAGATCGCATTTTTTCCGTGGGATTTGGCACGCAATAAGAATATTTGCGCTTGTGGTGGCACCTTCGGTTGCCACGGCGGAACCTCAGCACGGCATAGCTATGTATGGACGGCCCGCCCTGCCACCTGATTTTGTGTCTCTGCCCCATGTCAACGCTGATGCACCAAAGGGTGGACGAATCGTATTTGGCGAACCCGGTGGATTTGATTCGTTCAATCCGTACATTCTCAATGGATCTGCCCCTTGGGGACTGGGGCTTTTCACCATCGAAACGCTGATGGGCAGATCCATCGACGAACCGTTCACCTTGTACGGGCTTTTGGCCGAATCGGTGGAGACGGATGAAGACCGTAAATGGGTCGAATTCACCCTGCGCCCCGAGGCGCGATTCGCCGATGGCAGCCCCGTTACTGTTGAAGATGTGATGTGGAGCTTTGAGACGCTTGGAACCCTTGGACATCCCCGCTATCAAGGTGCTTGGACCAAGATCGCGAGTATGGACCAAACTGGCGACAGGAAGGTTCGGCTGACATTCAATTCCCAGGATCGGGAATTGCCGTTGCTGATGGGCCTGCGGCCGATCCTGAAGAAGTCACAATGGGACGGCAAGAATTTTGCCGAAAGCAATCTTGAATTGCCGATTGGTTCCGGCCCCTACACGGTTGGCGCATCTGAACCGGGTCGGTTTATCACGTTCAAACGCAATCCGGACTACTGGGGCAGAGATCTGCCGTTCAATCGTGGCCAGCACAATTTCGACGAAATCCGCTATGACTATTTTGGCGATGGTGACGTGGTCTTTCAGGCCTTTACCGCAGGCGAGACAACCAGCTATCGCGAATTCAATACGGGAAAATGGAAAACCCACTACGACCTTCCAGCCATCCAATCCGGTGACATCGTCAAAAGCGAAATCCCCAATCAACGACCCTCGGGTATTAACGGGCTGGTCATGAATACCCGCAACCCCATCTTTGATGACTGGCGCGTTCGCGAAGCGATGATCCTCGCCTTCAATTTCGAGTTCATCAATCAGGCCCTGAACGGTGGCAACGAACCACGCATCACCTCGTATTTTTCCAACTCGATCCTTGGCATGGACCATGGGCCGGCGACCGGTAAGGTTGCAGAAATCCTTGGACCCTTTGTGGCCCACCTCCCGCCGGGCACCATCGAAGGTTATTCCTTGCCCATCGGTGATGCTGACAGAGCGATGGACAGGGGCAATATCCGCAAGGCCGTTGCTCTGCTGGAAGAAGCAGGCTGGTCGTCAGAGGGCGGTGTGTTGAAGAACAAGGATGAAAGCCCCTTCACATTTGAAATCTTGTTGGCAGCCGGCGCCACCGAAGCGCAATCCATTGTCGACATCTATGTCGAAGCGCTTCGCCCGCTTGGCATCGCGCCCGTTGTGACGGTCGTGGACAGCGCCCAGTACAAGGAACGCACCAATTCCTATGATTTTGATATGGCTTGGTACACCCGCGCCCTGTCGCTCAGCCCTGGCAATGAACAATTGCTCTATTGGGGTTCCAAGGGCGTCAATGAACCCGGCAGCCGCAACTGGATGGGAATGAATGTCCCTGCAGCCGAAGCTGCAATCCAAGTCATGCTCGACAGCACCAGCCAGGAAGATTTCATCGCGGCGACCCAGGCACTGGATCGTGTGCTGACAGCCGGACGATATGTCATTCCGATCTGGTTTTCACCGTTATCCAAACTGGCGCATTCCAAACATCTTCACTACCCCGACCGAATTCCGCTATACGGGGATTGGCCGGGCTTTCAGCCTGAAACATGGTGGTATGAGGACTAACATGATGAAGCATATTTTCCTGATCACGGTCATCTTGACTCTTGCGGGGTGCAACACGGTGGCAGGCGTCGGCGACGATGTGTCGGGCGGTGCACGCAAAGTACAAAGTTGGTTCTGATCCGGCGCCGTCACATATCTGTTAAACTGGCAACGTAAGGGACGGGTATGAACATACTCGTCCTTTGCACCGGTAATTCAGCCCGCTCGATTCTGCTTGAATCCCTTCTGAATGCCAAAGGCGAAGGCAGGGTGCGGGCTTGGTCGGCCGGATCGCATCCGGCGGGCGCGGTTCATCCGCAATCTTTGCGCCTGCTGGCCGCGAAAGGCCATGACACCGCGCATCTTCGGTCAAAAAGCTGGGACGAATTCGCGGTACCAGACGCACCTGCAATTGACCTTGTGATTACCGTATGCGGCTCGGCGGCGGCGGAAACCTGCCCCATCTGGCCCGGTGCACCCATCCGCGTGCATTGGGGTGTCGAGGACCCTGCGGCTGTCTCAGCAACAGATCAGCCAGCGGCCTTTGCAGAGTGCTACAGGAAACTCGAATACCGGGCAGACGCACTGCTGGCACTGCAATTTGAAAATCTGGATCGGGCGGCACTGCTGCAAGAATTGGCCACCATCGGGGAAAAGGTCTGATTATGGGAATATTTGAACGCTTCCTGTCGCTCTGGGTGGCGCTTTCCATACTTGCCGGCGTCATGCTGGGCAGTGCCCTTCCAGGGCTTTTTCAAGCGGTGGCCGGTTTGGAAATCGCACGCGTCAATCTGGTCGTCGCCGTGCTCATCTGGGTGATGATCTACCCGATGATGGTCCAGGTGGATTTTACGGCGATCAAGGATGTTGGGAAAAAGCCGCGCGGGTTGATCCTGACCCTGACCGTCAACTGGCTGATCAAACCTTTTACCATGGCGGCACTGGGCTGGCTCTTCTTCCGGGTCATCTGGGCTGATCTGGTCGATCCCGCGACTGCGGGGGAATACATCGCCGGTATGATCCTTCTGGGGGTCGCCCCCTGCACCGCCATGGTCTTTGTCTGGAGCCAGCTTACCAGAGGCGACCCGAACTACACATTGGTGCAGGTGTCGATCAATGATGTAATCATGATCTTCCTCTTTGCACCTCTGACAGCCTTACTGCTGGGCGTCAGCGATGTGGTGGTCCCTTGGGAAACGCTGCTCTGGTCGGTCATTCTATATGTGGTCTTGCCGCTCTTGGCGGGAATCGCGACGCGAAGGCGGTTGGAGGCGTCGGCGGCATCGGGCGTTGCCGTGACCGAATTTCTTGCACGGATGAAACCCTGGTCGGTCATCGGACTTCTGGCAACGGTGATACTGCTGTTCGGGTTTCAGGCGGGCACCATTCTGGCGCAGCCGGTGACGATCATCCTCATCGCTGTACCGCTGACCATACAGTCCTACGGAATATTCGCCCTGGCCTATGCGGGCGCACGTGTCTTGCGTCTGCCCCATGACATCGCAGCCCCCGCCTGCATGATTGGAACTTCGAATTTCTTTGAACTAGCCGTTGCCGTGGCAATTTCGCTTTTCGGGCTGAACTCCGGTGCGGCATTGGCCACAGTCGTCGGGGTTCTGGTTGAAGTGCCGGTGATGCTGTCGCTGGTATGGTTTGCCAATCGAACCCGGCACTGGTTCGCCGCCCCCTAGTGCCGCGCAGGCGGCTTGGGCTCAGATTTATCCGAGCGCGTAACCCGCTCCCCGCACCGTGCGCAAGGGATCGTCGCCACCTTGCATGCAAAGTGCCTTTCTCAGTCGTCCGACATGAACATCCACGGTTCGGGTATCGACATATATATCTCGCCCCCAGACCCGGTCGAGCAGTTGTTCGCGGCTCCAGACCCGCCCGGGCTTTTCCATGAAGGTGGTCAGAAGGCGGAACTCCGTCGGCCCAAGCTTTAGCATTGTGCCTGCCCGATGAACCCGGTGTGTTTCCGGATCGAGCGTGATGTCTTCGTACTCAAGCACTTCTCCGATGGAAGAGGGGCGCGACCGGCGCAGTTGCGTCCGCACCCGCGCCATCAGTTCGACTACCGAATAGGGTTTGACCATATAGTCATCCGCGCCTGTTTCGAGCCCCCGCACAAGGTCAACCTCTTCGGAACGCGCCGACAGCATGAGGATCGGGACCGATTTGGTCTCGGGTCGTAATTTCAGCCTGCGGCAGATCTCGATGCCGGAAACATTGGGCAGCATCCAGTCGAGCACAATCAGGTCTGGCACCTCCTCAGAGACCAGCAAAAGCGCCTCTTCACCATCACTGGCTTGGGTAACCCGAAACCCCTCGGCTTCGAGGTTATAGGCGAGGATCTCGCGCTGTGCCGGTTCGTCTTCTACCACAAGAACACATGGGGCCTGCATCGTTACAATCCCTTGACGCCAATCTCGGTCACGCTATCGGCCTTGGGACGGCTTTCTTCGGGTACCGATCCTGTCACCAGATAAATCACCTGTTCGGCAATTGTCGTTGCGTGATCACCCATGCGTTCGATGTTTTTTGCAATGAAGTGTAGATGCATACAGGCGGTGATATTGCGCGGATCTTCCATCATGTGGGTCAGGAATTCGCGAAACAGGGCGTTGTACATCTGATCCACGTCATGATCGCGCTGGCGGACATCCTCGGCCAGATCGACATCGCGCTGAAGATAGGCATCCAGCGAATGGCTGAGCATCTCGACCACCGTTTTGGACATGCGCCGCAGCGATCCACCTGCACTGCCCACCGCTGTCATCTGGCCGAGAACATTCGACCGTTTGGCCATGTTTTTCGCATAGTCACCCACACGTTCCAGACTGGCGGCAATCTTTAACACGCTCAGAACCGTGCGCAGGTCTGATGCCGTCGGGGCCCGCAACGCGATCAGCCGGGCAGTTTCTTCGTTGATACGTTCCTCAAGTGCGTCGATGGCCTTGTCGCCTTGCCGTACCTTGGCGGCCAGATCGTCATCACGGGTTTCAAGCGCCTGGGCGGCATCCAGAATTGCGGCTTCGACCATGCCACCCATCTTCATGACCAGCGCCTGAATGCCTTCAAGATCACGATCAAAGGCTCTGGCGATATGCTGTTCGGGCATTGTGTTCTCCGTTATCCGATGCGTCCGGTGATATAGCTTTCCGTGCGTGGGTCCTGCGGGTTGGTGAATATCTGCCCCGTCTCGCCGAACTCCACCAGATCACCCAGATGGAAAAAGGCGGTGCGCTGGCTGACACGGGCGGCCTGCTGCATCGAATGCGTGACAATCACCACGGAAAAATTGGTGCGCAACTCATCTATCAGTTCCTCGACCTGTGCGGTTGCAATAGGGTCAAGCGCCGAACAGGGTTCGTCCATCAGCAAAACCTCAGGCGCTGTGGCAACCGCGCGCGCAATGCACAACCGCTGCTGCTGACCTCCTGAAAGGCCTGTTCCAGGCGCGGAAAGACGATCTTTCACCTCACCCCAGAGCGCGGCGCGGCGCAGCGCCTTTTCGACCACTTCGTCCAGCTCTGCCCGATTGCGGGTCAGCCCGTGGATACGCGGGCCATAGGCCACATTGTCATAGATGGATTTGGGGAATGGATTGGGCTTTTGGAAGACCATGCCGACTTTGGCGCGCAGCTGAACCGGATCGACACGCTTGTCGTAAATATCCTCACCATCCAGCTGAATGCTGCCCTCGACGCGGCAAATGTCGATAGTATCGTTCATTCTGTTCAGGCAGCGCAGAAAAGTGGATTTCCCACAGCCGGACGGGCCAATAAAGGCAGTCACCGTTCGGTCGGCAATATCCACGCTCACATCCTTGATGGCGTGGTTGTCACCGTAATAGACATCCACATTCTGTGCGGACATCTTGACATCGGTCGTCTCGGCCACTTCTGACGGTCGGCTCATGTCGTTCATTGTTGCATTCTCCGCCATAATTACCAGCGCCGTTCAAAGCGGCGGCGCAACAGGATCGCCAGACCATTCATAACGACCAGAAAGACCAAAAGCACGATGATCGCACCCGAAGCCCGTTCAACAAAGGCCGGGTCAGCGCGTTGGGTCCAGTTGTAAATCTGTACCGGCAGGGCCGTGGCCGGGTCAAAGAACCCATCCAGCGGCAGATCCGGATAGTCGCGCACGAAGGCGACCATGCCAATCAAGAGCAGCGGTGCGGTTTCACCCAATGCCTGCGCCAGCCCGATGATCATCCCGGTCAATATTCCGGGGGCGGCCAGCGGCAGAACATGGTGGAAAACCGACTGCATCTTGGACGCGCCTACCCCAAGTGCTGCATCCCTGATCGAGGGCGGAACCGCCTTCAATGCGGCGCGCGCCGGAATGATGATGCGCGGCAGCGTCATCAGGGTCAGCACAAGCCCGCCCACAATCGGCGCGGATTGCGGCAGTCCCGCAAAATTGATGAATGCGGCCAGACCCAGAATACCGAACACGATCGACGGCACCGCCGCAAGGTTCGAAATATTCACCTCAATCAGATCCGACATGCGGTTCCTTGGCGCGAATTCCTCAAGGTAAACCGCTGTTGCAACGCCAATCGGCAACGATAGCACCAGCACGATGATCATCATGTAAAGCGATCCGAGCACTGCCACACCAAGCCCTGCCGCCTCGGGCCGCTGATCGGAGGCATCGGGTGCCGTAACAAACGCCATGTTGAACTTGGTGCGCAGCATTCCCGACTCTTTCAGCGCATCCGCCAGTTTCAACTGGGCGGGTGACACATTGCTGTCGAGCAGCGCGCTTTCAGCGGAAACACGGCCCTTGTAATACCCGTCGATCCGTCCGTTTACCAAAACCTCGATCTCGACTGTCCTTCCAATCAGATCAGGATTTGCCAGAACCCGGTCACGCAGCTGGGCAGCGGCTTCGCCCGACAGAAACTTGGCCACCTCTTTGCCGGACAGATCTTCGATCTTGATACCGGCATCCGCAATCGCAGCGTCTACGGCCTTGGTCAGAATTTTTCCGTACCCGATGGTGGTGACTTTTTTCATCACTTCGGGATCACGTATGCCGGATTTATCGAGCGTCGCCTCCGGCAGTTCGACCTGTATAGTCAAGGCGGTCTGACGGAAGGCAGACATCCCGTTACCTAGGATCGAGACCAGCAAAGCTGCCAGAGCCAGCAAAGCCACCAACACCGCCACAAACCCATAGGCGCGAAAACGTGCCTCGGCGGCGTTGCGCGATTTGGTGCGCGCGTCGGGTTGCAAAAGCGATGTGCGTTTCATCGGGATGGCTGCATCAGTCATTCATACTGCTCCCGGTATTTGCGCACGATATAAAGCGCCAACACGTTCAACGCCAATGTGATGGCGAAAAGCGTCAGGCCAAGCGCAAAGGCAACCAGCGTTTCGGGGGCGGCGAAATCGGTATCACCTGTCAATTGGCTGACGATCTTGACGGTGATGGTTGTCATCGCCTCAAACGGGTTCAGCGACAGTTTCGCAGCCGCCCCCGCCCCCATCACGACGATCATCGTTTCACCTATGGCGCGGGATGCGGCCAAAAGAACGGCACCCACGATCCCCGGCAGGGCCGCTGGCAAAACAACCTGACGGATCGTCTCGGAATGCGTGGCGCCCAGGCCCAGCGATCCGTCGCGCAAGGACTGTGGCACGGCATTTATGATGTCATCGGAAAGGGATGAAACGAAGGGTATGATCATCACCCCCATGACCAAACCAGCCGTCAGTACCGATGACGCGCTTGATCCAAATCCCAAAGGCTGGGCGAAATAATCCCGCAGCATCGGGCCGACCGTGATCAGGGCAAAAAGGCCGTAAACGATGGTCGGAATACCCGCCAGCATCTCAATCGCCGGTTTGGCGAAACTGCGCAACTTGGGCCCCGCATATTCCGACATATAGATTGCCGCGAAAAGCCCGATGGGCACGGCGACAGCCAGTGCGATAAAGGAAATATAAAGCGTTCCCCAAAGCAGCGGCAGAATACCAAGATCGGAATTTCCGCGAAAATTCGGTTGCCAGTTTTTGCCAAAGAAGAATTCGGTCCAGGCATATTGTCTGAAGAACTGCCCG
The DNA here is from genome assembly GCA_029881635.1 of Paracoccaceae bacterium. Lineage (GTDB taxonomy): Bacteria > Pseudomonadota > Alphaproteobacteria > Rhodobacterales > Rhodobacteraceae > Albidovulum. The sequence continues at coordinate 9,305 of JAOUMG010000033.1, forward strand.
GTCTCGAACAGCATCGAAAGGACAATGCCAGCTGTGGTTGCGATGGCGATGACCGAACAGGCGATCAGACCGGCCCGAATGGCCGCCTCGATGGAATTACGGGCACGAAAATCACGGGTGATGCGCCTGTAGGAAAACCAGAACCCCACCAGCGCGAGCGCCAGAACTACAGCCGACATAAGGCCGCCGCCGCGCTCTGCCATGAGACCCCAGGCGGTCGCCGCCCCAAGGATTTCTGGCGTGACCGGTGCGCCGAGAACCACCCCAAGATCAGACAGCTTGCCCTGCACTTCCTGCGCGGTCTCACTGCCAGACAGAATACCAACCGATCGTCCGGTTTCGATGGCTGCAGCCAATCGGCGCACATCGGTCATGACCAGTGTCTGGGCATTGGCATCGCCGGGCGTGGCCTCTGGCAACAACCCGGACACAGCATTTGCGATGACCGAAGGCTGCACAATCAGCCAGACACACATCACCAAAATCGCGGGCAAGGCGGTGAATAGCGCGACACTCCAGCCATAGTAACTCGGCAATGAATGCAGGTTCCGCGTATCCCCGCCTGCCGAGGAAATTGCCCGGTTGCGGCCCAGGACAAATCCGATGACCGGCAAGATGGCGAGAGCAAGGATTGTCCAGGACAGCGGCATTTCAGTTCCGGTTCGGTCAGTGTCG
>JAOUMG010000541.1 GCA_029881635.1 Paracoccaceae bacterium
TACCCAGAACGATCCCGCACAAAGTGCGATCGTCACAGCCCGGCGGAGCAGGAAGATGATCATCATGGATCAGGCGCCGATCATTCGGCGGCTGCTTCCTTGGTTTCCTCGGCGGCTGCCTCTTCGGCGGGGGCGGCTTCGGCTTCGGGGGCGGCTGCCTCTTCGGCGACGGTTTCTACAACCTCTTCAACGGGTTCCGGGGCGGGGGCAGCAGCCTTGGCGGCTTTCTCTTCGGCCCGCTTTTTGGCGCGCTCGCCGGGTTCGGCCTTTTTCATGTTCTTGCGCTCGGTCTTTTCCTTGACGCCTGCGGCCTCAAGCATACGGGCGATGCGGTCGGTCGGCTGGGCGCCTTTGGACAGCCAGTACTGGACCCGCTCCATGTTCATTTTGACGCGTTCTTCGCTGTCTTTGGCCAGCAGCGGGTTATAGGTGCCGAGCTTTTCCAGAAAGCGGCCATCGCGGGGCATGCGGCTGTCGGTGGCGACGATGGAATAATGCGGGCGCTTTTTGGAGCCGCCGCGGGCCAGACGAATTTTCATTGACATTTCAGTAGTCTCCTTGGTTTTCATTAGGGCGGATACACCGCCTATTTCTGCAGTTTCTCGTGATGCCTGATGACTTCGGATATGATGAAGGTCAGGAATTTCTTGGCGAATTCGGGGTCGAGGTCGGCCTCTTCGGCCAGAGCCTCCAGCCGTGCGATCTGATCAGCTTCGCGGGCGGGATCGGACGAAGGCAGGTCGTGTTCGGCCTTGAGCCGACCGACGGCCTGCGTCTGTTTGAACCGCTCGGCGAGCGTATAGACCAGGATCGCGTCGAGCCTGTCGATGCTTTCGCGGTGGCCCTTCAAAAGTCTGGCGGCGAGGGTCGTTGGATCACTCATGGAGACCTCCTGAACAGGGGGTGGCATGCGTCGGGTTTGCGTATGGCATCCGTCCCGCATCCGTCCCGACATTGTCGGGCATCGGGACCCGGACGTTGTCCGCCCGTTTCCCGGTAAATCTCGGCCAGGTGAAAGCCGCGCGGTTCATTGCCGGGCCTCCGGTTTCGGGTGGCGGTAGACATGGCAAGGCCGACCATCGGGGCGGGCAGCGGCATCGTCACGCACGGCCCCCAAACGTTCGGCAAGTGCGATTGAGCGGGTATTGTCCGGGTCGATATAGCTGACGGCCGTTTCCCAGCCGAGGTCATGAAAGAGGTGATCGCGCGCGGCGATGACCGCTTCGGTGGCATAGCCTTTGCCCTCGGCTTCGGCTGTCCAGACAGACCAGCCGATTTCCTGTTCGGGCCAGCCTGCAGGGTACCAGCCCCCGGCCATGCCGAGCGCCTTGTCCGTATCTTTGAGAGAAAAGACGAAATTGCCGAAACCGCGCAGCACCCAGTGGCCGATGGCATGGCCGAAAGAGCGCCAGATCTTGCCTTCGTCGAGGACTTCGGGGCGGACAAATTCCGAGCGCGGCGACAAGAGGAAGGTCTTGAAGGCCTGCCAGTCACAAATAGCAGGTGCGCGCAGCGTGAGGCGGGCGGTCGTCAGGACCGGCGTATTGACGAGGGCAGGGGTCATGCGAGCCCCCTGAGGTCATGCACGATCACCACATCGCCGGGGTCAGTGCCGGGGATGGTCGGGTCGATTACACCGCCGAGCCTGCGCCCGAGCGCGATGGAGCGGTCGTTGGCCGGGTCGATGATGCTGACGAGGCGGTCCCAGCCGAAGGTTTCCCGCACCCATGCCATGATGGCGCGGGCAGCCTCGGCGGCGTATCCCTTGCCCTCGGCATCGGGAATTGTGAACCAGCCAAGTTCGGGTTCTGGGTAGCCCGAAAATTCATAGATGCCGACCTCGCCGACATAGGCGCCGGTCGCGCGGTCATCGAGGCCGAAGGCGCCGTAGCCCTTGAGCTGCCAGAGGGCCACGTCGGCTGCCCAGTGGCGATAAGCCTCGGCGCGTTCCATCTGGCCGCGTTCGTGGACCGAGCGGGGCGAGGCGAAGAAGGCGGCCCAATGCTCGAAATCCGCGAGTTTTGGCGCGCGCAGGATCAGGCGTTCGGTCGCGAGCGTCGGGATATGGATCGTTGAGTCGGTCACCCCATCAGCCCCAAATCCTGCGGTGACTGGCCATCCAGCACCGGACGCGTGAAGTGACGATCCCAGCGTTTGATGCATCCCGTGCGGGCCGAATGCGCATAGGCCGCCTGACAGGCTGGATCGGTTTCCATGCGGGTCCGGTAATCCTCATAGGCCGCAAGCGACGGGAAGCTGAACGCGCACCATGCGGTGTCGGACGAGCCTTCCGACGGCAACCAATAACCGTGATGGGTGCCGCCCATGCGGTTGATATTGTGGATCCACGCCTTGGCGTAGATTTCGAAATCGGCGACTTTTGCCGGGTCGATCTCGTATTTCAGCAAGCAGGTGATCACGGCCGGGCCCTCACTTCTTCTTTCCAAAGCCGCCAAGGCCGGACAATCCGCCGGGCAGGTTCAGGCCACCAAGCCCGCCCATGCCGCCGGGCATTTTTCCCTGCAGCGCTTTGGCGGCTTCTTCCATCGCCTTGGGGTCGTTCATATCGGGCATGCCGCCGGGCATACCGCCCTTGCCCATCATGCCCTT
>JAOUMG010000034.1 GCA_029881635.1 Paracoccaceae bacterium
TACCCCCCGTGGAACAGATCATCTGACCTGCCTATATCATAATATCTGCGTCAGGAAGTACCAGTGCCGCATAGCGGCAATGTCCGTCACGCCAGTCGGCGATCCATCACATTTCCGCCCAAAGATGTGTAATTGGCCGCGCGGACCCTTGAACCCGCAGCCGCATGATTTAGAAAGGTTCCAAATTTCACATCAAGGAGTCTCCTATCATGGACGGAAACGACGCAGCCGCCGGAAAATGCCCGGTGATCCACACGGCTTTCGGTGTCAGATCTAACCGCGACTGGTGGCCCAACCAGCTGAACCTGAAAATCCTTCATCAGCATTCCTCGAAATCGAACCCGATGGGCGCGGATTTCAACTATGCGGAAGCCTTCAAATCGCTCGATCTTGAGGCGCTGAAAAAGGACCTTTACGCATTGATGACGGACAGTCAGGATTGGTGGCCAGCCGATTACGGACATTACGGTCCTCTTTTCATCCGCATGGCTTGGCATTCCGCCGGCACCTACCGGACGGCTGATGGACGTGGCGGCGCAGGCACTGGTACACAGCGATTTGCGCCGCTGAACAGCTGGCCCGACAACGGCAACCTCGACAAGGCCCGCCGCCTGCTCTGGCCAATCAAGAAGAAATACGGAAACAAGATTTCCTGGGCCGATCTGATGATCCTTGCCGGGAATTGCGCACTCGAATCGATGGGCCTGAAAACTTTCGGCTTTGGTGGCGGCAGGGCAGATGTTTGGGAGCCCGAGGAGGACATCTATTGGGGCAACGAGGACACCTGGCTTGGCGATAATCGCTATAGCGGCGAGCGCGATCTCGAAAATCCGCTCGCAGCCGTGCAGATGGGTCTTATCTACGTCAATCCCGAAGGTCCAAATGGCAATCCCGATCCGGTCGCGTCGGGCCGCGATGTACGTGAAACCTTTGGCCGCATGGCAATGAACGACGAAGAAACGGTGGCACTGGTTGCTGGCGGGCACACCTTTGGCAAAGCGCATGGTGCCGGCGATCCGGCGTTGGTCGGCCCTGAACCAGAGGCCGCGCCGATCGATGCGATGGGACTTGGCTGGATCAATGAATTGGGCACCGGCAAGGGTGTGCACACGACAACCAGCGGTATCGAAGGCGCATGGAAACCCAATCCGACGAAATGGGATATGGGTTATTTCGACATGCTCTTTGGCTACGAATGGGAACTGGTCAAAAGCCCCGCCGGGGCAAACCAGTGGCGCGCCAAAGATGTTCGTCCCGAACACATGATTCAGGATGCACATGACCCGAACGTGAAACATGCACCCATGATGACGACAGCCGACATGTCGCTGCGTATGGACCCCATCTATGAAAAAATCTCGCGCCGGTTCCATGCCAACCCTGATGAATTCGCAGATGCCTTTGCCCGCGCATGGTTCAAGCTCACCCATCGCGACATGGGGCCGCGCGCACTTTATCTTGGCAAAGAAGTCCCCGCAGAGGAACTGATCTGGCAGGATCCTATCCCTGCAGTGGATCATGATCTGGTCGACGCCAAAGATATCGCCAGCCTGAAAGAGAAAATCCTCGCCTCGGGCCTGTCGGTTGGCGAATTGGTCTCAACTGCCTGGGCATCAGCCTCTACCTTCCGCGGTTCAGACAAGCGCGGCGGGGCTAACGGGGCCCGCATCCGGCTCGCACCGCAAAAGGACTGGCCGGTCAATCAGCCCGCACAGCTGGCCAAGGTTTTGAAAGTGCTCGAAGGGATACAGTCTGGCTTCAACAAGGGCGCGAAACGCGTGTCGCTGGCCGATCTGATCGTGCTCGGGGGCTGTGCTGCCATCGAAAAGGCAGCAAAGACCGCGGGCAATGCGGTTCAGGTTCCGTTTTCGCCCGGGCGTATGGATGCGACCCAAGACCAGACAGATGTTGAAAGCTTTGCGGATCTGGAACCCAAGGCCGATGGTTTCCGCAACTATCTGCAAAAAGAATTCAGCATTCCGGCCGAACAGCTGATGCTTGATCGTGCCCAGTTGCTGACGCTGACAGCCCCTCAGGCGACCGTTCTTGTTGGCGGTCTGCGCGTGCTGGGTGCTAATTCGAATGGCAGCACCCACGGCGTTCTGACAAAGCGTGTTGGCACATTGACCAACGACTTCTTCATCAACCTTCTCGATATGGGAACCGACTGGGGCGCTGCCAAAGGCCAATCCGGTATTTATGAAGGCCGTGACCGTTCAAGCGGTGCAGTAAAATGGACCGGAACCCGCGCCGATCTGGTTTTCGGCTCAAATTCGCAGTTGAGGGCACTTGCAGAAGTCTATGCTCAGGATGACAATCAATCTGTCTTTGTCCGTGATTTTGTGGCCGCCTGGACCAAAGTCATGAACGCAGATCGGTTTGATCTCGGCTGAAGTACGCAGGACTACGTAAGATATTCATGAAATGAGGGCGGCGGGAAACTCGCCGCCCTTTTCACGTCAACCAATCAAAGGGGCCTTGCCCCCGTTGATTTCATCGTAATGACGTTTTAGCCGCATCAGGGCGATCCGCAGAACGATCTTGCCCGAACGTGCCGACCAACCCATGCGTTTTTCGGCGACCTCCAATCCTTCCAGAAAGCAGCAGCAGCGCAGGACCATATCGCCCAGACCCGGCCCTAGGTCGCGCAAAGCGGCGGCAACCCGGCTGCGGGCGCGTGCAGGGCCGCCCCCTGGCCCGGTATCGGCGGAAAAGCTGCCCCTGTCGCCAGCCGTCAGAAACCGGTCCCAGTTTTGGGCGACCCGCGGTCCCATTTGCGCCAGTTCAAAATCCTCTCGCAAGCGTTCGCCTGCGACGACCAGATCCGGGCTCAAGAACGGCTGGCCGTCTTTTTCCTTGCGCCGCGCCAGAACGGCCAAGGGGCTTTCGGCCAGATTGAAGCGCATCCGCCGAGGCATGGTTGCCCCGTCCTCCATGATCACGCGCTCGCTCCAGACCCGGTGCTGGTCGGCAAACGGCGTCTGTGCATCGGCAAACCCAGAGGCGCGGGGGTCGTGATCTTCGGCCAAAAGCCGTTTCAGCATCGCCCGCCCTACGCCGGTGATCTCATAGGTCATGACCTTCCCCTGAGATTTTACCGCAATCCAATCCTTGAGGGCAAAAGCCTGCGCAATGCTGCGATCAACGACGCCAGTGCGGACTGTTCCCTTTAGAACCGCAGCCTTCTCCATTTCTGGTGCAACGGCCAATACCGCACCTATTTCGCATAGGCGGCGCAAAATTCGACGCGCTTCGCGATTGACCGTTGCTTCGTCAGCGATCTGATTGGGGACGGTGCGAATTGGTGCTGTCATCGGGCAAGCCTTTTCCAGTTGATGTTGAGAGGAGGGGGGCGCTTGGTCCCTGCAGTCCCGGACTGCCGCAGATGCAGCTGTCCAAGATGGTTCAGCGCTTCATCTACCAGGGGGTCATCACGCCGATTTTCATAGGCCCGTACTTTCCGCAGGATTGTCGATGCATGACATCCTTCACTGCGCGCAAGCGCCCGGATGGACAGCCCTTCTTCGATATGTCGCAGATAAAGACGGGCATTCTCCGGAAGCCATGTCGGAAAGTCTGGCTGATGATCCGCCACAAAATTCATTGTTTCCCTCTCATTCTGTGGTTGCGGTTTCACACCGCTTTAACCATTTGAAAAACAACCCTTGGTTGCGTTTCTTACCTGTTTGTTAACATCGGACATTGAGGGGAGAATTTGCCTAAAACTCTAAGTTTTATTAACCGGCGCGCGCGGTCTACGGCAACAATCGGCAACAGGCGAACAACTGTTTCATCTTTGGGTTGAGTTCAAACCGGAGACCCCCCAATGACCGACCTGTTTTCGCAAATCAGTGCACTTCATCGCCCGCAGTTGCTCGTCCGCGCTGCGCATGCCGGTCTTTTGGAATACAACCGCAACCGCGATCTCAAACGGCTGATGCGTTCTCCTACCGCCCCGACGCCCGAACGTGCACTAAAAGTTCTGCTGGCTGAAGAGGAACAGATCGAAGAGGCCCGCCGCGTCGGTGGCAAGGGCTACAGCCTGACGCGCCACATCGATCTGTTGATAGCATTGATGGCCGAAATACGCCTGCTGCCAAAACCCGCCTGAGTATGATGCAAACCAAAAGGGCCGCGCCATTACCGGCGCGGCCCTTTGTTCTGGTCATAAAGACAGCAATCTACATGAATGCATCCGGCATGGAGGCTTTCTTGCGCGCCACATAGTCGTTCAGGGCTTCTTCGATGCCCGGATCAATCGCGGGTTTCTGATAATCCCGCAGCAGTTTCGCAACACGGTTTGATGCCAGCGCCACCGTATCGCGTGCGCCTTCCTCATCCCAGGTTTCAAAGGGCTTGTAGTCGAACAGTTCCGTGCGCCAGAACGCTTCCTTGAAATTGGCCTGTGTGTGGGCGCACCCAAGGTAGTGGCCGCTGGGGCCAACCTCGCGGATGGCATCCATGGCTTGGGCGTTTTCCGAAACATCCACGCCTTTTGCCAGATGATGCAGGATACCCAGTTGATCCGCGTCCATCACGAATTTCTCGAATGAGGAAACCAGACCGCCTTCCAGCCAACCACAGGCATGCAGCATGAAGTTCACACCCGCCAGCAACCCCATATTGAGGCTGTTGGCGCTTTCATAGGCCGCCTGGGCGTCGGGCAGCTTCGATCCGGCAAATCCGCCCGCCGAACGATATGGCAGGTTCAGACGTCGCGCCAACTGCCCCGCACCATAGGTGATCAGGCTCGCCTCGGGTGTTCCAAAGGTAGGGGCGCCCGAATTCATGTCGATCGAGGTCACAAAGGCGCCCATGATGATTGGTGCGCCCTTGCGGATCAGCTGGCTGTAGGCCACGCCCGCCAGAACCTCAGCCAGTACCTGCGTCAATGTCCCGGCAACCGACACTGGCGCCATCGCACCGCCAACAATAAACGGTGAAATGATGCATGCCTGGTTGGCCTTGGCATACACTTCCAGCGCGCCCATCATGATCCCGTCAAAGGTCATCGGGCTGTTGATGTTGATCAGCGAGGTCATGACCGTGTTCTGGTCAACGAAATCATCGCCAAACAGGATCTTCGACATCTCAACCGAATCTGAGGCGCGGCTCGGTTCGGTCACCGATCCCATATAGGGTTTGTCACTTAGCGTCATATGCGCCAACAGCATGTCCAGATGCCGCTTGTTCACCGGGACATCGGTCGGTTCGCAGACAGTGCCGCCAGAATGGTGCAGCCATTTCGACATATAGCCCAGCTTCACGAACTTCTGGAAATCAGCGATGGTTGCATAGCGGCGCCCGCCTTCCGCGTCGCGCACGAACGGTGGCCCATAAACAGGTGCCAACACCAGACCCTTGCCACCGACGGTGACATTGCGTTCCGGGTTGCGCGCATGCTGGACGTAAGATGACGGCGCGGTTTTGCACAATTGCCGGGCAAGGCCGCGGGGGATACGCACCCGTTCACCCTGAACATCCGCGCCCGCTGCTTTCCAAAGTTCCAGCGCGCCGGGGTTTTCTACAAAATTGACACCGATTTCCTCCAGAACGGTTTCGGCGTTGCGCTCGATGATCTCCAGCGCTTCCTCGTTCAGGATCTCGAGGTTGGGGATATTGCGTTCGATGAACTTTGCGCATTCGATCCGAACTGCCGTGCGCTCTGCCCGCCTTGCCGCGCCGCCGCCAGCACCGCGACCTGCCCGACGACCTTCGACAACTTCGTTCATCCCACGTCTCCTGATCTGCATTGGTTGGCGACTTTTAACGCGGCAGGCCAATTTGTTGCAGCGGATTACGTCGCCTTGTGGGCGAAAACGACATTTGGGACGCTATGAGCGCACAATGTAGGTACATTGAATTTCGACGCGCGCCTGAATCGCAAGTCAGGCAACAGCAGAGAGTGCCGTTGGTGCAAATGGGCGGATATCGACCTTATTGCCTTCAAAACAACAAAACGACCCTGGCGGCACCAGTTCCCAGCCACATTCACCGATTTCCAGCGGTTCAGAAACCACGGCGCGGCCAGCGAATGTTTCGGACCAGCGATGGTAGAGTGTCGGCGCGTGTTCATCGGTCGCATAACGCACCGCAAAAAGCCGCTCACCATCGGAAAAGGCCGCCGTCAGCCGGATATGTGGCGCCGCCCCCTTTTGCCGCGACAAGGCTTCAAACCGCGCCACAGATCGTTCGATGGCGCCTTGAGGATCGGTCTCCAAGCCTTCGGCCAAGGCAACCAGAAACAGCGCTTCACTGTCAGTGGCGCCTTTACGGTGGGCATAAAGCGTATCGGGGATCAGCATATCGGCGCAGCGGCGAAACTGGTCGTACCCTCCGATCTGGCCGTTATGCATAAAGCTCCAGCGACCGACGGCAAAGGGATGGCAGTTGTTACGACTTGTGGCTGTCCCGGTCGAGGCACGGACATGCGCCAAAAACAGATGCGACGATACCTGTGCCGTCAGGGATTTCAGATTGGGGTCCGACCAGGCAGGCAGAATATCGCGGAACAATCCCGGTTCGGGACGTTTGCCATACCAGGCCAGTCCAAACCCATCGCCATTGATGGCTGATTTGCACTCGCTCGCCGCATGGCTTTGATGGATCAGCGAATGCCCGGGGCGGCTGACAATCTCTTCCAGTGGAATCGGATTACCCGAATAGGCGGCCCATCTGCACATCTATTACCCCCGTAACGTTGCTTGACAAACATGTCCCATGACCCGTTTGGGGTTCTGTCCATACAGAGGGTTGAGCATGCTGTGCCTCAAGGTGTTTTTTCAGCGTTCTAGCAAAATATTCGAGGAAATGGACACAAAAAAGGCAACGCGGTGGAGAGATTTGCGCAAATTCTCACAAGTTTTAAGCGGTTCATCGCCCCATAACGCATGAAACCCGGCAGATTCTTATCCAAAAGGCGAAAGGCTACATCATCCGGTATGCCTTGCGCCTCAGCTCGGAGATTCCTCAACCACCAGCAGGTCGCGTTCCGACGCGCCTTTGGCCAGGGCAAGGGCCGCCTGATAATCCGGGCTGCTGTAACACTCTACAGCTGCTTCAAAGGACGGAAAGCGGGCCACAACATTACGCGGGCGGTCGTTGCCCTCTAGCTGCACATAGCGTCCGCCCCGGGCCAGAAAGACACCACCAAATTTGGCCAGCGCTGGCCCCGCCAGGGCTGCGTATTTTCCGTAGGCCTCTGCATCCAATACTTTCACATGGGCAATCCAAAGCGCACTCATTTCATCCCTCCTATCAGAGTTTCGACTGCTTTTATGGCGTCATCCGACTTGCTCGCATCCGCCCCCCCGGCTTGTGCCATATCCGGCCGACCGCCTCCGCCCTTGCCGCCAAGTGCCTCAGCCGCCGCCTTGACGATATCAACGGCAGAAAGGCGCGCGGTCAGATCGGTCGTAACACCAGCCGCTGCTGCCGCCTTGCCGCCGGTATCGGCGATAACCAACACCGCCCCCGAACCAATGCGCGCTTTCAGATCATCGACAATGCCGGGCAAATCCTTGCCAGATACGCCGGCAATCGTTTGCGCAATGAACTTCACGCCACCGATTTCGCGTATCTCCGGGCCGTCCGCAGTACCGCCGCCCATCGCCAGTTCGCGCCGCAGCTGGGCTACCTCGTTGGTCAGTGCCTTGCGTTCATCCAGCAAGGCTTTCACCCGCCCGGCCACTTCGGCTGGTTGTGCCTTCAGCGCCAGCGCTACTTCTGCCAATCGGAGATCTTGCGCACGCAAATATTCCATCGCCGGTTGGCCTGTCAACGCTTCGATCCGGCGCACACCTGCCGAGGAAGCGGAATCACCCAAAGCCACAAACGCGCCGATATCGCCGGTCCGGGCCACGTGAGTGCCCCCACATAGCTCCAGCGAATATGTGGCGCCGTCCACACCTTTGCCAGATCCGGCCAGATGGCCCATCGACACTACGCGCACTTCGTCGCCATATTTTTCGCCGAACAATGCTTGCGCGCCCAAACCTCTTGCGTCGTCTGGGGTCATGATACGCGTTTCAACGGCACTGTTCTGACGGATGAATTCGTTCACCTCAGCTTCGACTTTGGCCATTTCCTTCAGGCTCAACCCCTTGGAATGGCTGAAATCGAAACGCAAACGATCTTCGGCATTCAGGCTGCCCCGCTGGGCGACATGATCGCCAAGCGCGCGGCGCAGGGCTTCATGCAACAGATGCGTGGCCGAATGATTGGCGCGGATAGCCGTGCGTCGCGTATGGGAAACCTCAAGCTTGGCCGCCTGCCCTTTGCTGATTTCGCCTTCGCTGACATCGGCGATGTGGATGAACACACCTTGGAATTTCTTGGTGTCGGTCACCCTGGCAACGCCGGATTTGGTGCGGATCACGCCCGTATCGCCCACCTGCCCGCCCGATTCAGCGTAAAATGGCGTTTGGTTGACAACAATCTGCACCTTGGCGCCCTCGCCTGCCTTATCAGTTTCCGAACCATCCTGGACCAGCGCGATAATCTCGCCTTCGGCGCGCTCGGTGTCATAACCCAGAAATTCCGTGCCACCATGGGTTTCGGCCAGATCGAACCAGATAGCGGCATCCTTGGTCTCCCCCGTACCGGCCCAGCTCGCGCGGGCCTTGGCCTTTTGTTCGGCCATGGCCGCGTCAAAACCAGCCGTATCCACTGTTCGGCCCATCTCGCGCAGCGCGTCCTGCGTCAGATCCAGCGGGAAGCCATAGGTATCATAAAGCTTGAAGGCCGCAGCCCCCGGCAGGGGCTGGCCATCGCCGATCTTGGCCAATTCGTCATCCAACAGCCGCAGGCCCCGGTCGAGTGTCTGTTTGAACCGAGTTTCTTCCAGCCGCAAAGTTTCCGTAATCAGCGCCTCGGCCCGCTGCAACTCCGGAAAAGCCGCGCCCATCTGACGGACCAGTGCGGGGACAAGACGGTGCATCAGCGGTTCATCCGTGCCCAGCAGATGGGCATGGCGCATGGCCCGGCGCATGATACGGCGCAGCACATAACCGCGCCCTTCATTCGATGGCATCACACCATCGGCAATCAGGAACGAGGTTGAGCGCAGATGGTCGGCAATAACACGGTGGTGTACCTTGCCATCCCCGTCAGGGTCGCTGGATGTTCCGTGGGCCGAGGCCTCGATCAGGCTGCGCATCAGGTCGGTATCGTAATTGTCGTGCTTGCCCTGAAGCAGGGCGCCAATGCGTTCCAGCCCCATGCCTGTATCAATCGACTGGTTCGGCAATGGCACCAGCCTGCCATCGGCAAACTGCTCGTTTTGCATGAAGACGAGGTTCCAAATCTCGATGAATCGGTCGCCGTCCTGGTCAGGTGAGCCCGGTGGCCCGCCCCAGATATGGTCACCGTGATCATAGAAAATTTCGGTGCACGGGCCACAAGGGCCAGTGGGCCCCATGCGCCAAAAATTGTCATCTGTGTCGATCCGGATGATCCGTTCATCGGGCAGACCGGCTGCCTTCTTCCAGATATCGGCAGCCTCGTCATCGGTATGGTAAACTGTCACCAGCAATTTCGATTTATCGATGCCGAAATCCTTCGTCAGCAATTCCCATGCGTAGGGAATAGCCTCGGCCTTGAAGTAATCGCCAAAACTGAAATTTCCCAGCATTTCGAAAAAGGTATGGTGCCGCGCTGTATAGCCGACATTGTCCAGATCATTATGCTTTCCGCCGGCGCGCACGCATTTCTGACTGGTCGTTGCGCGGGTATAGTCGCGATGCTCTACCCCGGTGAACAGGTTCTTGAACTGCACCATCCCTGAGTTGGTGAACATCAGCGTCGGATCGTTGCGCGGAACCAGGGGCGAGCTGTCCACAACGCGGTGATCATTGCGCTTGAAATAGTCGAGGAAGGTCGAGCGGATATCGTTCAGGCTGGGCATGGGCGAAAACCTTGAGTGGCGCAAAATGTGTTGGCCTTGGCGTGTTATCCCCTGCGCCCC
>JAOUMG010000542.1 GCA_029881635.1 Paracoccaceae bacterium
GCAATCATGTGCGCCAATGATGTTCTGGCAGTCGGCGCAATGCTGGGCGCGCGGGAAATGGGGGTTGATGTACCAAAAGACGTTTCGATCACCGGATTCGACGATATCGAACTGGCGCAGGTAGCTGTCCCGGGCCTGACAACGGTGCACGTGCCGCATCTTGAAATGGGGCGGCGGGCCGCTGAGATCTTAGTCCGGCTGGTGCAGGACGATGGCCCCGCCGAGACTATTGAACTGCCCGCAGAACTGCGGATGCGGCAATCGTTGGCGCCACCTGCCAGATGACAATGTCGGGGCTGAGTTTTAAACAGACCATTGCACCGTGGCTATGAAGTATCTTTTGGCCTTCAGGTAACGACATCGGGCTTTGTCCGCCCCAGAAAATGCTGCATTCGCACGAGATCGGCCACAGCCTGTTGCAGCGGAAGAAGAACCTGCTGTGCCGGTTGGGAAATTGCAGACATATCTGGTTGATACTGTTCCAGATAGACCCGGATTGTCGCGCCCTCGGTTCCCGTCCCTGAAAGCCGCAATACCGCGCGCCCACCGCCTTCGAACCAGATGCGCAGCCCCTGATGATCGCTGACGGAACCATCAATCGGATCGCGATAGCAAAACTCATCGGCCCGCGAAACTGTCTGACCCGCGAAGGTCTTGCCCCGCAATGTTGCCAGTTGCCCGATCACATTGCCCATCAGATCATTTGCGGCATCGGTCGGGACGGCCTCATAGTCGTGGCGTGAATAGTAGTTGCGGCCGTATTCTGCCCAGTGGTCGGCCAAAAGCCGCGCCACAGGCTGCTTGCGAACCGCCAGAATGTTCAGCCAAAGGAGAACGGCCCAAAGCCCGTCTTTTTCACGCACGTGATCGGACCCGGTGCCTGCACTCTCTTCGCCGCAGATGGTCACTCGACCCGCATCCATCAGATTGCCGAAAAATTTCCAGCCGGTGGGTGTTTCAAAACACTCGATCCCCAGTTTTTCGGCCACTTTGTCACTGGCCGCGCTGGTCGGCATCGATCGTGCAACCCCAGCTATCCCAGCAGCATAACCCGGCGCGAGCTGCGCATTCGCCACCAAAACAGCAAGACTGTCTGAGGGTGTCACATATTGCCCCCGACCGACTATCATGTTTCGGTCGCCGTCCCCATCAGAGGCGGCACCGAAGTCGGGCGCATTGTCCGACATCATCAGATCTATCAAAGTGCTGGCCCAGATCGGATTGGGGTCAGGATGACCACCGCCAAAATCTTCCAGTGGGACAGAATTGATGACCGTGCCCTTGGGCGCACCAAGCACATCCTCCAGTATCTTTTTTGCATAGGGGCCGGTGACGGCATGCATCGCGTCAAAACACATGGAAAATCCGCCCGCAAACATTGTGCGGATGGCGTCGAAATCAAAAAGCGTTCTCATCAGTGCCAGGTAGTCTTCGACCGGGTCCACAACAGATACCTGCATGCCGCCAAGTTCTGTTTCACCCAACACGTCAAGATCGGTGTCTGGCAACCGGGCAATCCGGTAACTGCTGAGCGTCAGGGTTTCTGCCAACATCGCCGATGTGACGCTTTCCGGTGCGGGGCCACCATTGGGAACATTGAACTTCACACCAAAGTCTTCGTCGATACCGCCGGGATTGTGGCTGGCCGACAGGATAATGCCGCCGTCGGTTCCGTTGATACGGATCAGATGCGACGCGGCAGGTGTGGACAGCAACCCGTTCCAACCAACGATGATTCTTGCAGCGCCGTTAGCCGCCGCGATTTTCAGGATTGTCTGGATTGCCTGCCGGTTGAAAAAGCGCCCATCACCGCCAACGACAAAAGACTTTCCCTTTGCCCCCCCGATCGAATTGAAAATCGCTTGAATGAAGTTTTCCAGGTAGTGAGGCGCCATGAAAACCCGGGTCTTTTTTCTGAGACCGGAGGTCCCGGGTTTCTGGCCGGTAATGGGGCTGGTTTTCACCATCTCAAAGGTCATTACAAAATTCCTCAGGGTCGCCCTGCATTGCGGCCCGACAGCTGCTCAGCACTGACTGCCATCAGGGTTGGCCTAAAATCAAGTCGGACAACAAGATCAGGCCGAAATAGTCAATCAATGCGGCCTAACCATACCCATTGGGCGCTTAACACGCCCTGATCGGCATTTCCATCTGGAGGAACTGGAAGTTCACCAAAGTGCAAAGACGCATCGGCAGCGATAAGCAATGTGAGCTACCGAATGGATGGCGACAGGGTGTTGCAGCCCGCCGGGTGATTTTTAGGCAAGGCAACGTTCAGAGGGCACATCCGCGATTTTGGGTCAATTCTCCCCCAGCCTAAGCGACCTGACCTGCTGCCCAGCCGGATGACCAGGCCCATTGAAAATTATACCCGCCAAGCCAGCCGGTCACATCCACAACTTCGCCGATGAAATAGAGGCCGGGCGCCGCTTTGACCTCCATGGTCTGGGAACTCAGCGCATCTGTATCGATGCCGCCAAGGGTGACCTCAGCGGTCCGGTATCCTTCAGACCCGACCGGTTTCACCTGCCAACGATGCGTCTCATTGCCGATCCGTTCCAGCATCTGGTTCGATTGATCTGCAAGTCGCCCGGAAATACCG
>JAOUMG010000035.1 GCA_029881635.1 Paracoccaceae bacterium
ATCGTGAGACACCATCACATAGGTCAACCCCCTCTCGCTGCGGATGCGGTCAAGCAGGTTCAACACCTCAGCCTGTATGGAAGCATCCAGAGCAGAAGTGGGCTCATCAAGAAGCAAAACCTTGGGCTCCAGGATCAAGGCGCGTGCAATTGCCACACGCTGGCGCTGGCCACCTGAAAGTTGGTGGGGGTAACGAAACCGAAAATCGCTGCCAAGCCCCACATCGCGCAGAGCATTTTCAATTCTTTCTTCAGCCCGGTCAAAGCGGTGGATCGCCAGCGGTTCTGAAAGCACTCCGTCGATCGTATGACGTGGATGAAGTGAGGCATATGGGTCCTGAAATACCATCTGGACACTGCGGTAAAATGCAGCATCACGCGGACGGCTGAGTTGACGTTCGTTCACACTGATGTTTCCGGCGGTGGCAGGCGCCAACCCACAGATCGCCCGCAATACGGTAGATTTGCCGGACCCGCTTTCGCCAACGATCCCGAAGCATTCGCCTTCGGTCACGGAAAAAGAGACATCGCTGACAGCGCGGACAACATCGCGGCCCCGGCGGAAAGTCACGTCCAGCGAATTGATGTCGATCATTACGTTGCCCATGCGGCATCCCTTTGCAGAACGGGCAGGGGTCTTGCGCCGCCTTCGATCTTTGGCAAACAGTTCATCAATCCCTGAGTGTAGGGGTGCTGCGCTTTGGCGAGGTCAGAGGCGCGCAACTCCTCCACGACTTTCCCGGCATACATGACAAGCACGCGGTCGCAGAAAGATGACACGAGGCGCAAGTCGTGGCTGATAAAGATCAGGCCCATGCCGCGTTCGCTAACGAGGTTATCGAGTATGCGCAGAACTTCGATCTGTACCGTCACATCCAGCGCCGACGTCGGCTCATCCGCGATCAGAAGATCTGGCTCGGAGACAAGCATCATGGCAATCATTGCTCTTTGGCCCATGCCGCCCGAGAGCTCGTGTGGATAGGCGCGAAACACACGCTCCGGATCGCGGATCTGGACGGCTTCAAGCATCGCCATGGCGCGGGCCTTTGAGGCCGCCCGGCTTTCACGGCCATGAAACTTAAGAGCCTCCAGGATCTGACGGCCAATGGTCATCACGGGGTTGAGCGAAAACTTCGGGTCTTGCATCACCATGGACATGCGCGCACCACGCAAACTGCGCCACGTTGCAGGCGAGGCTTGGCGAAGGTCGATCCCGTCAAATTCTAGCTGTTTGGCCGTTGCCAGACCCGGCGAAGGTGTAAGGCCAAGGATCGCCCGACCCGTCTGCGACTTACCCGACCCGCTTTCGCCAACAATCCCCAGGCGTTCGCGGCCAAGGGTGAAGTTGACGCCGCGCACCACCTCCACGGGTCCATTTCGGGAAGGGAAGGCAATGCGCAGGTCCTTTACGGTCAGCAGAGCATTCATGGTCTGGCCTTCGCGGTATCTGTGTTGCCATGCGCCTTTGGGTCCAGCACGTCTCTCAGCCCATCCCCCAAA
The DNA here is from genome assembly GCA_029881635.1 of Paracoccaceae bacterium. Classification (GTDB taxonomy): domain Bacteria; phylum Pseudomonadota; class Alphaproteobacteria; order Rhodobacterales; family Rhodobacteraceae; genus Albidovulum. The sequence continues at coordinate 1,500 of JAOUMG010000035.1, forward strand.
AGGTTGAAGCCCAGCGACACGACGAAAATCGCAATGCCCGGAACCGTCGCGACCCACCAGAAGTCAATGATGAACCGCCTGCCTGAAGCAATCATCGCCCCCCATTCGGGTTGCGGTGGTTGTGCGCCAAGGCCCAGAAATCCTAGCCCGGCTGCCGTCAGGATGATGCCAGCCATATCAAGCGTTACCCGAATAATCACCGAGGACAAACAGAGCGGCGTGATGTGACCCCAAAGAATACGGGCCGACGACGCGCCCTGAAGCCGGGCGGCATTGATGTAATCGCTGTCACGAATGGTCAAGGTTTCGGCCCTTGCCAGCCTTGCATAGGGGGGCCAGGACGTGATGGCGATGGCTATGATAGCATTCTCGATGCCCGGACCGAGAGCCGCGACAAAAGCCAGCGCAAGGATCAAACGCGGGAAGGCCAGGAAAATATCGGTCACCCGCATCAGCACGGTATCAACCCAGCCGCCGAAATAGCCGGAAGTTGTGCCAACCAATAGCCCAATCGGCGTCGCGATCACCGCAACCAAGGCGACAACCATCAGTGTCAGCCTTGCACCATGAACGATGCGGCTGAAAATATCGCGCGCCAAATCATCGGTGCCAAGCAAGTGGTCGCCAGTGAAGGGTGGTAAAAACCGCTCGGTTCGAAGATCGCCGCCAATGACCGGGTCGTAGGGTGCAATGACATCAGCGAAAACGGCGACGACGCACAGGAGCAATACGATACCCAGCCCGATCATCGCCAACCAATTGGTTTTAAACGAAAGCCATGTGCGATAGATCTGCCCTAATCGGGCTTGCCGACGCGATTCCGGGCGATCCGACAAAAGCCACTCCCGGCGGGATGCAACTGTCATGCACGCCTCCGAACTCTGGGGTCAAGCAGCCCATAAAGCAGGTCTGAAATCAGGTTAAGCCCGACAAAAATTGCGCCGATAACAAGTGTACAACCCAGCACGGCATTCATATCGGCATTTTGAAGCGAGTTCGTCAGATACTGGCCAAGCCCCGGCCAGGCAAAGACCGTTTCGGTGAGAACGGAGCCTTCAAGAAGGTTCGCGTAGGAAAGGGCGACAACCGTTACCAGGGGCACCGCGGCGTTGCGCAGCGCGTGCACCCAGATGATCCGCCATTCCGGTACGCCCTTGACGCGTGCCGTAACGATATATTCCTGCTCCAGCTCATTCAGCATGAAGCTTCGCGTCATGCGACTGATATAGGCCATCGAATAATAACCCAGCAGCGAAGCAGGCAAGATGATGTGGCCAAAGATGTTGCGAAATGCCGCCCATTCGCCTTGCATCGCGCTGTCAATCAGCAAAAGCCCGGTATTCTGCGTAATCGAATATTCGAACCCGATATCGATGCGTCCGGGTCCTCCGACCCATTGTAGGCGCGCATAAAACACCAAGAGACCCAATAGACCCAGCCAGAAAATCGGCGCTGAATACCCCACCAGCCCCAAAACCCTGACGACCTGATCAACCAATTTGCCTTTGCGCACTGCGGCCCAGACGCCGACAGGAACACCGATCAATGTGCCGATCAGAATCCCGACAGTTGCAAGCTCCACGGTGGCAGGAAAAAACCGGGCAATATCGTCGACGATATCGCGCTTTGTTAACATGCTGGTTCCAAGGTCGCCGGTTAGTATCTTTGTGAGATACAGCCAGAATTGCTCATATAGTGGGCGGTCGAGGCCAAGCTCGATAAATGCCTTGTCGTAAACGGATTTGGACGCGCGGTCTCCGACAACCGCCAATACCGGATCAACGGGTACGACACGACCAATCAGAAAGGTCACGATCAATAGCCCGAGAAACGTTAACGCAACGGTGGCGAGGAGTTTTACGGTCTTCCAGAGGAAGGGAAAGAGGGCGCTACCGCGCCCTCCCTCAGTATCGGTAATGCTCATGTCACTTGGTCACAAGCGCAAAGCTGTTGTCGTTGAAGGACGGCCCGAGGATATAGCCATCGACATTCTTGCGCCGACCCAGAACTTCGATTTCCTGGAACATGATTACAAACGGGGATGTTTGCTGATGCTCTTCTTGAAGTTCAATGTACATCTCAGCGCGCTTGTCGGCGTCGGCCTCAAGCACAGCGGCATCTGCCTTGAGCGTCATCTCAGGGATTTCCCAGCTGTTGCGCCATGCCAGCGGCTTGGATGCTGCATCGTCGCTATTATCCGGGTTGCGCGCAAATGTATCAGCGTTGGTGTGCGGATCCTGGTAATCCGGGCCCCAGCGACCGATATAGATGTCGTGATTACGCGCACGGTACTTGGTCAGCGTCTGCTGGCCATCACCCGGGATCAGTTCCATGGTGATGCCCGCTTCGGCCATCGTCTGCTGGATCGCCTGAGCGATGCCCGTGATTTCCGGCGTGTTACGGGTATCCATCGTTACCGTGAACCCATCCGGTACGCCTGCTGCGGCCAAAAGTTCCTTGGCTTTGGCAACATCCAGTGAGAATGGCGTATCGTTCAGCGCCCCAAGAAAGCCATTGGGCAGGAACGCCTGATGAACGGTGACCTTGCCCTTCATGATTGTGTCGGCGATTGTTTGATAATCAACGAGATATTTCATCGCCTGCCGTACTTCTGGCTTGCTCAGAAATTCGTTCTTTTGGTTCAGCCCGAGATAGTAGATCGAGCCTTTCGCCCCGGTGTCGATCACAAGATCGGTATTGGAGGCCAAGGCCGTCATTTCCTCGGCGCCGAGATTCCTGGCAATATCAATATCACCTTGCTCTAGCAAAAGCCGCTGCGTCGCGCCTTCGGGGATATGGCGGTAGATGACACGCGCCATCGGCGGGGCATCACCCGAATAGTTGTCGTTCCGTTCCATCACCACCGCTTCGTTGGCGCGCCATTCCCGGATCGTGAAGGGGCCAGAACCGGCATAGTTGGTCTTCAGCCATTCGTAGCCGAAATCGCCGTTGGATTCGTGCTCCATGACGACTTTTTTGTCGACAACGAAGCCAACCGTCGCGGTCAGGCAGTAAAGCACCAGCGTTGGCGCATAGGCTTTGTCCATCTTGAAGTCGAGCGAATAGGGGCCGGTCTGAACCACCATCTGATCAACGTTATCCGCATTCAGCCCGAACTGGGTCAGGATGAAGGCAGGCGATTTGTCGAGCTTGACCGCACGGGTCAGTGAAAAGACCACATCTTCTGCAGTGATTTCGTTGCCGGACGCAAATTTGCGACCTTCACGAATTTTAAAGCTGATCGACATTCCGTCAGGTGCGATCGTCCAGTTTTCGGCAACCTTGCCAAAAATTTTGCTCACGTCCTTGGGGTCATACCCGATCAGGCCCTCATAAGCGTTACCGGCAATTTCAGACGCGGTGAATTCAAAGATCTCAGCCGGGTCGAGCGAGATGACATCATCGATTGCCCAAGCCTGGATCAACGTGTCTGGCGGTGTTTCAGCGGTCGCCACTGGTGCGGCTAGCATAGTGAGCGCTGTCACTGCCGCTCCAATTAATCGTCTACCGTAAATCATGTTGGTTTCCTCCACTGCGACTTTTCTTCGGCACTCTCCGTTTGCGGGGTGTCCTTGCGCACCGTGATTAACCTCTCCGGCAAAAAGTAAGTCAAGGTCATACTTCTCGCAGCCAGCCTCGTGACCGTAACTCTTTCTGACCCCGGTTCGCTTTCGCGACCTTGGTTTTGCCGCACATCACAATGCGGTGGCTGAATTGATTTTGGCCGCTCTTGAAGATTTATGCATAAGGTTCGATCGCTGGCGATCCACCCGTGGCACAAGGATAGGTATGTGCCTCGTCGCGGTCTAGAGCTGATTGGTGTCCGTCGTCAGGGTTTTGGGAACCAATGGCGTCCTAATCTGAGAGAAAGTTTGGCTCATCTGGCGGTGCAGGTAAACAGGTCTGAGCGTACTTTTGAGCGATAATTTCGTGCAGATATCGGAACGACACCAGCACGAGGCATTCATCCAAGGCGGTTGCACAGCAAGTTGGGTTCAGGTCGCTCGACCCATTCGAGATTGCCATCAAGGACGCAGTAGGCCGGACCCTTCTTGCGTATCGGGAGGCATTTGGGAGGCGCTGATAGCCCAATTTACATGGCCAAGACTTCCATCCAACGTCCTGGCCCGTCGATATCAGGTTCCGGAGATGACCGTGAACTTCCCACCTTGTCTCGACGTAGTCTCTTGATACTCAATTCCTTGAGTCTCAAGCGCTTTGAAAACTTTCCGCGGTTCTATGGCTGACAATTGATCGGACACTTCAATCGACGTGCCGTCGTGAAGGTCGATAAAGTACTTGTTCTTTGGGCTCACTTTGGAGTTCTTCTGGGTGACAAAAATCCGCCGGGTGACGCGAATGTCATTTAGGTAAACCTCAAACGGCTCCATTATTGTTGCAACCGGCGATCCCCAAATCAACTTAGTGTCCGTGATTTCTACTCGCCAGGGTTTGCCATTTTTCAGAATGTCTCCGGCCTCTTTGACGATTCTAAGGAAAACAAGTGCGCCTATGACCATAGCTCCGGCCGCAACTATTGAAACGACTGTAGGGAGATCTTCGAGCAACACGAAAATCGATCCAAAAGCTGCCATCGCAAGCAGGACAATCGCGGCGGAAAAGATCTTGGCTCTTGCCAACGCCGCCGCAGATTTTTCAAACAATACTGGCATCTCTTACCTCCGCACAACTTAGCCCTGCGTACAGCAGTCATTGAACTTGACGTCCTTTTGATGGGCAAATCTTGCTAAGACCAAGGCAGCGATGCCTATTGGACGACTGGACTTCATCAAGGACTCACCAGCTTCTTCTGACGTTGATGGCGTCGCCATACTTCAACCGCACCTTACGAGCGGTCCTAGGTGTGATCTGATTTCCGGTTTCAATGAAGAATTTGATCCCAGCCAATTCTGTCTTCAGGATCGTGGGGAAACGAAAACGCATGGCGGCATTCATCAAACCGCTCTCCATCTTGAAGCCTGAAGTTTGTACAAGGCGCGTGCGCTTGGCCCCGATGTTTTCAAGCCGGTATTCGCTAAATCCGAAAGAGAGCGGGGCAAGGTCCGTATTAGTGATTTCCCATGAAACTGTGTGGTCTCGATGCGAGAAGCGGAATATCTGTACGTCAATGAACGTCCCATCTGTTCCGATTGTACGTCGGCGACTTCCAACCTGCGGTGTCGTCCCTTCAAGATAAAACGTCGATACAGCTTCTACGTTAAACACCTTAGACTTGTCAAAATGCTTGCCCACCAAGTTCCAAACCTCCGCGACCGCGGCGTCAATCTCTATGGACATCTCGATCATACTGGCTTGCTGTTGCAGCGAGGGATTCTGAGAAAATCGCTGAATGTCAGCCAGAGCTGCGGTCGACAGCGCTACATAGACCGCGACGGCGAGTGCTGTGATCTGACTCATAACACGTGCACCACAGTTAGCTTGGGTGAATGGGCGGAAATTCGCAGCTCACCTAAGATGATCCGGTAGTCGAGGAGCAGAGAAATGAAGAATACGGCATAGCCTGCGTACAGAACTGCTTCAGCACCCGTAAGTGTGATTGGAAAGCCGTCGAGATAAATTTGCCGAACCCCAATCGCCAAAACAATTGGCCAAGCGATAAAATGCGAAGCCGCAATGGCGCTCACATTCTTTGTCATAGCGAATGAGACGGGTGCAAAGACCAGCAACGTCGCAAAAAATGTCGTGAAGCTTAAGACATGTGGAGCGCTATCTAAGAAGAACGCGTGAAACCCAAAGGTCGTTACCATTACGCCCATCCACGCTTTGACGTGCATTGGCTCCTTGCTGGTTTCTTTCATCATTCCGATCATTTATGGTTCCTCAGCTGGGTCGGATTATAAGTGCGGATCTCAAGAGTTTGCCAAACTGTGCCTTGGCCATGCGCCGCGACATCAGGCCTGCCATCAGCGCCATGATCTTGTTCATCCCACCGGGTACAACGCTGTCCTTTCGGCCTAGCGCGGCCAAACCGACACGCGCGACCTTGCGAGGATCGCCGTGCGGCATCGGAACCTTGGACATGTCGATTTGCTCGGCGAGCTTTACTGACATGTTGGTCTTAGTTGCGCCTGGAATGACGATCAGCACATCGATGCTTTTTGAGCGAAGCTCGACCGCCAGAGCCTCGCCGAAACTGATGACAAACGCCTTCGCCGCGCCGTAAACGGCCGCATAAGGGATGGGGGCAAAGCCAAAACCTGACGAGACGAGGATCAATCCGCCACCACCTCTGTTGACCAGACGCTCGCCAAAAAGACGCGCTATTTCCACGGTTGCGGTTATGTGAATGGCTTGAAGTGCGGCGTCAATTTTTGGTGATTCCTCCAAAAACCCACCCGCATGCGCAAGGCCCGCGGAATGCACAACAAGCCCGACGTCCAGTTTTCGGGTCTCGTCGTCGAGCGCTTGTAGCCCTTCGGGCGTACTCAAGTCAGCGACGACGATCCTGTGCGACGCATCGAGATCGTCTTCGAGCGTTTGCCTCAGGGTCGCTTCGGTCCTCGCAACGAGCACAATTTTCTTGCCGGCCGTGGCAAGTTCCTTTGCGAACTCCCGACCGATTCCTGACGATGCGCCTGTAACGACAGCCCATTTGCCATACTTTTCAAAGTCTCTCATCAAAGCCCCCTATTGTTTGGAGTCAACTATCGGATTCGGAAAGGAGTACGAAAATAGACATAAGTTGACTGATTTCGTACAAATTTGTACGGATACCCATGACTTGGGATGATCTGAAATTCGTGCTGGCCGTGTGCCGCAGAGGAAACGCGACAGCCGCTGCTGCAACCTTGAACGTAAGTCATGCCACGGTCTCTCGTCGGATTTCAGAGATTGAGACCGAACTAGATATCGTTTTGGTAGACCGGTCGGGCGTCACCTGGCGGCCAACGCCGATCTGCGCAAAGATCGCATCTGAAGCGGAAGAGATGGAGCGGCGGCATGCGGAGGCTTTGCGCCTCGCTGGCTCATATAGCACCGGGCATGGCGGAACCGTAAGGATTTCTGCGCCGACCGGCACCGTCGTTTCCATATTGGCGCAGGTCCTGTCTTCCATTCCCGACATCGTTCCTGAGACAAGCTTGATATTCCAAACCGAGGATAATCTGGCAGATGTGTCTGGCCGAAAGGCTGACATTGCGATCCGGTTCACCGATGAGCCTGACCCTGAATTGATCGGCAAACAGGTTGGGCTCAATAGGTGGGGGTATTTTTGCGGGATGCAAATGCACCAAAACATCGAAGCCGAAATTGCGAATGGATCGGAGCCGCGCTGCCCTCTTTTGGCAACCGACCCCTCCTGCGCGTTCCCCGACTGGGCCAAAGGGAAATTCCACCTACAATCTGTGCCCCACTACGTCTACGGCTTCGCAGAAAAAGCGGCCTTGGCCGAAGCCGGGTTGGGGGTTGCTATGTTGCCAAGGATCATCGGTGACGCATCGGACAAGCTCTGTTTGATCGAGAACCTGCCATGCTCTCTCAGAACGCCGCTCTGGGTGCTGGCAAATACGGATACCCGACATAGCAAGCGCATCTCTTTGGTGAAGGGCGTTCTCACCGAAGGGTTGCAAAATATCTCCGCCCGCCTTGACCCACCAGACTAGCGATCAACTGGCTGCTAGTTTGTTGTTGTTCATAAGCAATGAGCGGAGTGGTTCACGGATGGCCAAAACCAATATGACAAGGTGCATGGCGGAGGCCATAAAGAACATCGAAGGCCCGAACACTTGGACCATGAAGAACTCGGGCCACGGTACGGTTAGGTGAATGATGTAGGCCGACATCGCATCCCATATGGCAATGGCGTTCCAGACGACAACCAGCGTCCAGATGGCCAATCCTCTTCGGGTCCAGATCAAATAGGCAATGGCCAAACCTGACAGGCCGACGACGCTGTCTCCAATCAATGGCATGAGCCAGGCCAGTGGTGGGTCGCCAACGCCCCCGCCGCCGGCACGATGGATAAAGGCGAGGGTCATTGCGCGGCCTGTCAGCATAAGTGTCAATACCAAGATGATGGTCTTTTGCATGGTCCAAGAAATCCTGTGTTGTCGCTTTATGCGGTCTGAATAGGGACGAAGCGCCATGCGTTTTGGTGCGAGACGATTTTGCCGATGCCGGGAAACGGGAAGTGGTAGCCCGCAACAAGCAGGTTTTGGTCGGCGGCTTGTTTGAACAGTGTGCGCCGGGTGTCCGCGGCGGCGATCTGGTCCATCTCCACCGCCAGAGCCCAGTCTGGTTCTTCGGGACCAACGAGGTAATGCACGGCGGTGTCCATCAAATGCAGCAACTTGGCATTGCCGTCATGTAGCAAGAACGCGTGGTGGCCCAATGTATGGCCCGGCGCGGCAACGGCGGTAATCCCCGGCACGATCTCGTCTTCAGCCTTGTAAGGTTGGATCAAGCCCCGAACAGG
>JAOUMG010000543.1 GCA_029881635.1 Paracoccaceae bacterium
CGCCAGATCGCCACGCCTGACATCGCAGATTGCTTTGGTCTGGGCGCGCATGAACGACAAATGCCCTGCCATGCGCGGCAAGGGGGCCGACCGTAAAGGCATCAAGGCGCTCCTTTCTCAAGGCGCTCAGCCACTGCCTGCAAGATTGCCAGCGCCGCGCGGGTTTCCGTGCTGCCACGATTGTCTAATGCCGGGGCAAGCCCAAAAATCGCTGCCGCGACAACATTGCCCGGGGTGGCATCAATTTGCGCGATCATCTGTGCGGGCGACAGCCCGGTCAGGCGACGCGGTTGCGACATCCAGATGCCCGCAAGCTCCTGTAAATCCACAGACAGAATGATCGGTTGGGTTTTGGACGGATTGTCCGTGATGCCCCCTGTTACCGAAACAACCGGAACATCTGCACCTGTGACCTTCCGTGCCGCGATGCCAAGCGCTTTGAGGCCGCTGGAATCGCCACCAACCAGAATCATTCGCGCGCCGGTTCCCAGTACCGCCTCGCATTGCGAGATAACTGCGGAAAAATGCTTGTCCCGCTCAAGCGGAAATACGTTCACATCCCCCAGATCAATGGCATTCGTGGGTGCCTTCCCAGGTCGGGAGACGTATCGCAACTGCCTTGCGAGGTAGCGCTGCCCTGCCGTTGGCCGGTCGAGATTGTCACAAAAATAACCTGCCATCGCGACCTGGCCGGGCATGAGGTCTTCCAGATCGCCAACAGGTACGCCGAGAAAACTGGGAATCGTGTCAAATTGTATTTGCGCCAGATCACCCATTGCGCAATGCCGCGTTGAGGGTTTCAATGGCCGCCAGTTCCGACATGCCACGCGTGTCACGCGCAGGCGCAAGGCCGGTGATCACAATCGCCTGCCAGCTACAGGCCATCGCCCCGATGACGGAAACCAGCGTTTCGGGTTTCATCCCGCCGGGATTAAGACCGACAGCACCGGCTGCATGCCCCAGATCAATGACCGAGATGTCGATCCAGAGAACAGCGCATTCGGGCATACCAGAAAAGTCGGTGTGCCCTTCATCCAACTGCCGGGCGGTACGCCAGGCCATCGTGCGTTGGCTGATCTGATCCCAGACATCGGCAGGTTGTCCGCCGTTCAGACCTACCCAGATCGTGTTTTCTGGTCGCGCTGCGACATCGCCCCGAGCCAGTGGCATGGCCGCGACAACCGGCAGATCAGGCAAGGCCTGCAGCACTGCCGAGGCAACATCTGACGCGCCACCCAGAACAACTGGCACAATGTCGTCATCCACCATTTGCGTCACAAGCTGCGTCAATACGCCGGGCCAATCGCCCGACAGGTCCAAATTTCCCAGATCCCGGCCATTTGCAGGCAGATCAATCCCAAGCTGTTGTGACATCCTGCGCAGCGCATCCGGTGCCAAAGAGGCTCCGACACGTGGCCCGCTATCGACTTCGCTTGGAACACCCAAAACCCCGACACTGCCCGCCACACATTGCGAAAACTCGCCAAATGGCAGACCGGCATAACCGGCCATCATCAATCGTTTCTGCACGTTATTCATTGCCAGATGCCTCTCTTGATTGCGATTTCCAATTGCGTCCAAACTGGCTACAAACAGCGATGGAATTGCGTCGAAAGGTCTGCCCATGCCCGACAAACCCCAAACACCGGACAAAACAGGTGGTGTCGAAGCGGTTGAACGTGCATTGCGTGTGCTGGACAGCTTTGTGCCCGGCGATACGGGTCTGTCTCTGAAAGAGGTTGCGGATCGCAGTGGTGTCAACAAAGCGACAATCCTGCGTCTGAGCGTTTCGCTTGAAAAGTTTGGCCATATCACGCGGGACGCCGAAGGCTTGTTTCACCTCGGCTCGTCTTTGTGGCGTCTGGGGTCCGTATTTCGCCAGAATCTGCGCATGGGGCCGATTGTACGCCCGGTGCTGGCGAACCTGGTGAATGCAACGGGGGAAAGCGCTTCGTTTTACGTGCAGCGCGGCAATTCCGGCGTTTGCCTCTACCGTGTCAATTCGCACAGGCTTGCGCGGGATCATGTCGAAGAGGGCGAGATCATTCCGCTGAGCATGGGCTCGTCGGGCCAAGTTTTGGATGCCTTTTCCATCCGGCAAGGCAAACATGCCGCCAACATCCGAAAGGCTGGGTATTATCTGAGTCTGGGCGAGCGCGATCCGGACGTTGCTGGATTGTCTGTTCCAGTGCTTGGACTTGAGGGTGAGCTGTTGGGTGCTGTCAGCCTGTCGGGTCTGCGCGTTCGATTCAGCGAAACCGCTGTCGAAGGCTACCGCACCGCAGTCCTTGATGCCGCTCGGCAGATCCGGGTCGGGTTGGGTGAAAGATAACGAACGCATCATTTATCAACATTCTTGCTGCGGCCAATCAACTGAACTCCGATCAACGCCGCGACCGACACGACAATTAAGCAGGTGGAGATCGCTGCAATGGTCGGATCAAGCTGATCGCGCAGTGAATTGAACATGCGGCGGGTAATTGTGGCTTTTTCCCCGCCCGAAACCAGCATCGAAATCACCACCTCGTCGAGCGATGTGATGAAGGCCAGAAAGGCCCCAGTCTGGATCGAGAATTTGACTGGGGCCTTTCTGG
>JAOUMG010000036.1 GCA_029881635.1 Paracoccaceae bacterium
TCCTGCTGCAGATCCCTATCTTCTTTTCGCTCTACAAGGTCATCTATGTCACGATCGAACTTTACCACGCCCCGTTCATCGGCTGGATTCGCGATCTTTCAGCGCCAGACCCGTCGTCAATCCTGAACCTTTTCGGCCTGCTTCCCTATAGCACGCCCGAACCCGGTTCGATTTTCTTCATCGTCTCGCTCGGCGTATTTCCGATCCTTCTGGGTATTTCGATGTGGTTGCAGCAAAAGCTCAACCCGGCCCCCACGGACCCCACCCAGCAAATGATTTTTGCCTGGATGCCTTGGGTCTTTATGTTCATGCTGGGCAGTTTTGCCTCGGGTCTGGTGCTTTACTGGATCACCAACAATACAATCACGTTCGTCCAGCAATATACGATCATGTCGATGCATGGCAAAAGACCCGACATCTTTGACAACATCCGCAAAAGCTTCAAACGTGAGAAGCCAACAGAAAAATGACCGGTGAGGTAACCACCATTCAGCGGCATCCGCTGAAATCCCATGGCCGGGAGGCGCTGCAAAGCGTTGTGTTATCGGCGGGTATGGACATGCCATGGGACAGGCATTGGGCCGTTGCCCATGAAGCCGCAAAGCTGAGCGAGGGCGAATGGGCACCTTGTGCCAATTTCTCACGCGGATCAAAGGCGCCGGGGCTCATGGCGATAAATGCCCGTCTGGACGAGGCAAAAGGCGAATTGACCCTTAGCCATCCCGATCTACCCGACCTGACATTCCGGCCCGACGACGCGAATGAAGTTGCAAGGTTTATCGATTGGGTGCGCCCGATCTGCCCAGCGGATCGGGCGCAGCCCGCCCGCATTTACTCGGTTGCCGGGCGGGCCATGACCGATACCGACTATCCTTCCGTATCTTTGATCGGGCTGGCCTCAAACCGGGCACTTGGTGAATATATCGGACAGGATCTGTCCCCTCTGAGGTGGCGAAGCAATTTCTGGATCGAGGGGCTGCGCCCGTTCGAGGAACGTGAGTGGACCGGGCATGAAATGCGTCTGGGCGAGGCCGTGCTTCGGGTTGAAGAACCCAAGGTCAGATGCCTTGCGACAACCGCCAATCCGGCCACGGGGATACGCGATACCGACACACTCAAGGCGCTGAATGCCATGTGCGGGCATCAGGATTTTGGTGTCTATGCCAAGGTTGTCAAGGGCGGCACGGTGCAAGTCGGCGACCGGCTGGAACGCATCTAGTGCAGGTTGCATTCCCCCTCGCCGACGAACCGGATTTTGCAGCTCGGGAAAAAGGGCGGCTTTTGTTCGCGGGGCCCGTCGACTTTGTTAAGGGCGTTGTGGCATTGGACGGCCTGCCCCCTGCGGACCGGCTGGAGGTCTGCTTTGCAGGCCGCTCCAACGTTGGAAAGTCGAGCCTGATCAACGCCCTGACCGGTCGAAAGTCACTTGCGCGGGCGTCAAATACCCCCGGGCGGACGCAGGAAATCAACTATTTCGCCGCTGGCCCGGATCATTATCTGGTCGATCTGCCCGGGTATGGTTTTGCCGAGGCACCGGTAACCGTAGTCGAAAAATGGCAGCGATTGCTGCGCGCCTATCTGGCGGGACGTCAGACGCTGCGACGCGCCTTCGTGCTGATCGACACCCGCCATGGGGTCAAGTCCGTCGATGAAGAGATCATGACACTTCTCGACAAATCGGCTGTGGCCTTTCAGGTCGTAATGACCAAGGCGGACAAGGTCAAAACCGCCGAACATGAGAAAGTCCTCAACCAGGTACGCGCAGCGCTGCAAAAGCACCCGGCAGCCTATCCTGAGATTGTGCTCACCTCATCCGAAAAAGGTGAAGGTATTGAGGTGCTGCGGGCGATCATCGCTTCGCTCGACTAGGTGTCAAACGTGCTGGCCCGCGTTCACCTCGATCTCGGTTCCTGTCACATAGCTTGACTGATCAGAACACAGAAACCAGATGACATCCGCGACCTCGGAAGGTGTGCCAAGACGCCGGAGAGGCAGCCCTTCGACAATCTTCTCGGTTCCCGGCGACAGAATTGACGTTTCCACTTCGCCCGGGGCAATCGCATTGACGCGAACGCCCAGTGGTCCAAAGTCATGCGCCATTTCACGTGTCAGCGCCCTGAGTGCCGCCTTGGACGTTGCATATGCCGCACCGGCGAAGGGATGCACCCGACTGCCGGCAATCGACGTTACATTGACGACAGAGCCACTCACAGCGGCAAGTTCATCCTTCAATCCCCGTGCGAGGATGACACTGGCAAAGAAATTGACATGAAAAACCAGACCCCAAGTCCGCAAATCGGTATCGAGTGTGCTGAGCCGGGCACCATCCGGCCCTTTGGGCGATATACCGGCATTGTTGACCAGTGCATGCAATTCGCCGTTCAGTTTGCCGCGCAGTTTTTCAATGACGTCGATGGTTTTGTTCGGGTCGGCAAGGTCGATCTGAATATGGTTGTCTTCACCGCCGGGCCAGGGGCAACGCGGATCGAACGGATGGCGCGAACAGGTGAGGACTCGCCAGCCTTCGCGCCCGAAGCGTTTTACCGTTGCATGCCCGATACCGCGGCTTGCCCCTGTCAGTAGCAAGGTTTTTCGCTTGATGTCGCCCACCGCCACCCCCAATGTTGTATGAAAGAATCTAGTGGCTTTCACGGCAGACACAATGGCCCATGCCCTTGGCGCGCGCCGCCCCAGAGAATAACAACGCAATCGAAAGAGGCCGCCAAGTGAGAAAGCAAGATATGAACCGTGACTGGATCGCAACCGCCCGCACCTTGTCCGAAGCCCTGCCCTATTTGCAGCGCTTCAGTGGCGCGATCGTGGTCATCAAATTCGGCGGCAATGCCATGGGTGATGACGATGCAATGGCCGAATTTGCCCGTGACATCGTGTTGATGAAACAGGTGGGTGTGAACCCGATCGTTGTCCACGGCGGCGGTCCGATGATTAACGAAATGCTGGACCGGCTGGGCATCAAATCCGAATTCGTGCGCGGCAAGCGCGTCACCGACAAAGCCACCGTCGAGGTGGTCGAAATGGTCCTGACCGGCCTTGTGAACAAGCGTATCGTGCAGGCGATCATGGATGAAGGCGGCCGTGCTGTCGGATTGTCGGGTAAAGACGATGACATGATGGTCTGCGTCGCCGATGACCCGGAACTGGGTTTTGTTGGCAAACCGGTTGAGATGAACGTGCAGGTGCTGCGGGACCTTTTCACGGCCGGGATCATTCCCGTTGTGGCCCCTGTTGCAACGGGAATGCAGGAGAACGAAACCTTCAACGTGAATGGCGATACGGCCGCAGGGGCCATTGCCGGGGCGCTGAAGGCTGACCGATTGCTGCTGCTTACCGACGTGTCAGGCGTCAAGGATGAAACCGGCACGGTTCTGACCGAGCTGACCCCCGAACAGATCCGCGAAATGACGGCAAGTGGCGTGATCGCCGGCGGCATGATTCCAAAGACCGAGACCGCCTTGGACGCTCTTGATCAGGGCGTACGCGCCGTCGCAATTCTGGATGGCCGCCTGCCGAATGCGTCCCTGCTGGAGCTGTTCACGGAACATGGTGCCGGTTCGCTGATCCGGTCAACCGCCTCGAGGGTAAAGCAGCGGCCGAAGTGAATACCCTCGCAGGCATAGAAGCCCAAACAGCGCCACATTTCCTGTCGGTGTTTGGTGCCTTTCATCCGGAACCTGCCGACAATGTTCCGGACGGCACGGGCACCTTGATTCTGCTGGGGCCAGCCGAACCGGGATTTTGGCCGCACGTGACCGCGCAACCGGAATGGCATGACGGCGCACCCGACCCGATTGACAGATGGTCTTCGCGGGTAATCGGCGGGATCGCCAGCCGGCTTGGCGGGCGGGCATTGTATCCGTCTGACGGGCCTCCCTATTGGCCATTTTACCAATGGGCGGTCCGAAGCAATCGTGCCTTTGCATCACCCGTAACCTTGCTTGTTCACGATCAGGCGGGGCTGTTCGTTTCCTACCGAGGTGCCATCGCCCTGCCAGAAAGGTATGAATTGCCGGCACTCCCAGCGATTTCTCCATGTGATACCTGCGTGGGGAAACCTTGCCTGACCGCCTGTCCCGCCACAGCCCTGACGGCCAAAGGTTACGATCTTGGCGCCTGCCACACTTTCCTGGACACTGTCGATGGCGAGATCTGCCTTTCTTTGGGCTGTAGCGTACGTCGCGCTTGCCCCTTGTCCCAAGCCTATGGCAGGCTGCCGGAACAATCCGCCTACCATATGGGAAAATTTCACAAATGACACCTGCGGGACATCGGCGCCTGATCCTCACCCGGCATGCCAAATCAGCCTGGGATGATCCCGCGGTCGACGATCATGAACGGACTTTGAACCCACGCGGACGCCGCGCAGCCATGGAACTAGGCGAGTGGCTGCATTCACGCGGTTATGAACCGGACGAGGTTCTGTGTTCGACCGCGATGCGGACGCGCGAAACATGGGCGACTGTGGCCGCCGCCCCGTTGGAGGTGACGCCAAAAGTCAGCTATCTTGATGCGCTTTACCATGCGTCACCGGATGTCATGCTGAAATACCTGTCGCGCGCGACAGGTGATTGTATCATGTTGATTGGCCATAATCCCGGCATAGCCGAATTTGCCGCCCGCCTCTGTGCCAGGCCGCCCGTGGATCCCCGGTTTCAGCGGTACCCTACAGGGGCAACCCTGGTTGTCGATTTTCAGATCGACAGCTGGTCTGATGTTCGTACAGGATCCGGCAGCACGCTTGATTTCTTTGTACCGGGTGGCAAGGGCTAAGCCAACGCCAGCAATGAAAAAGCCCCGATGCAAATCGGGGCCTTTCTTGGTGGTTACCGGTTTTCCTAGTGCCCCAGAATCTGGCTGAGGAACAGCTTGGTCCGGTCAGACTGCGGATTGTTGAAGAACTCTTTCGGCTCATTCTGCTCAACAATCTGGCCTTGGTCCATGAAGATGACCCGGTTCGCCACCGCTTGGGCAAAGCCCATCTCGTGCGTGACGCAGAGCATCGTCATCCCCTCTTCGGCAAGCTCGATCATGGTGTCGAGCACTTCCTTGATCATTTCAGGGTCGAGCGCTGAAGTCGGTTCGTCAAACAGCATGATCCGCGGCTTCATGCACAAAGACCGGGCGATGGCCACACGCTGTTGCTGACCACCGGAAAGCTGGCCGGGGTATTTGTTGGCCTGTTCCGGGATCTTGACCTTTTCCAGATAGTGCATTGCGGTTGCTTCTGCTTCTTTTCTGGGCTCCTTGCGCACCCAGATCGGTGCCAGCGTGCAGTTTTCAAGAATCGTCAGATGCGGGAAAAGATTGAAGTGCTGGAACACCATTCCCACTTCGGATCGCACCTTGTCGATGTTTTTCAGATCCGAAGTCAGTTCGGTGCCGTCAACGATGATCTGGCCCTGCTGATGTTCTTCCAGCCGGTTGATACAGCGGATCAGGGTCGACTTGCCCGAACCTGACGGGCCGCAGATGACGATGCGTTCGCCCCGGTTCACGGTCATGTTGATATCGCGAAGAACGTGAAACGCCCCATACCACTTGTTCATACCGGTGATCTGGATGGCAACTTCGTCGCTGACCTGCATATGGCTGCGGTCGATAGTACGGTCGATTGCGAGTTCCGACATGGGATGCTCCTTAACGATGGTCACGTTTCAGCTTGTTCTCGAGATACATGGAGTATCGCGACATGCCGAAACAGATGAGGAAGAAAATCAGTGCCGGGAACAAGAAGGGTTCCCAGTAGATGCCTTTCCATTCAAAAGAACCACGGATCGCGTCCGTGATACCTTTGAGCGGGTCGAGCAGGCCGACGAAGATCACCAGCGTGGTGTCTTTGAACAGGCCGATGAATGAAGACACGATGCCCGGAATAGAGATCTTCAGCGCCTGTGGCATGATGATCAATTGCTGGGCTTTCCAGTAATCCAGCCCCAACGCATCGGCGGCCTCATATTGCCCGCGTGGCAAGGCGGCAAGACCACCCCGAACGACCTCGGCTATATAGGCCGCCGAAAAGAGCGTCACCATGATGATAACACGCAAGATGATGTCAAAGTTCGTGCCTGGTGGCAGGAAGTAGTTCAACAAAAGCGACGCTGTGAACAGCAAGGTGATCAGCGGCACACCGCGGATGAATTCTATGAACCCCACTGAAAGCGTCTTGACCAGGAACATGTCCGACTGTCTGCCAAGCGCCAGAACCACACCCAGCGGCAAGGAAAAGGCAATGCCGGTTACGCCGATAGTTAGTGACAACAGAAAACCGCCAAATTTAGACGACGGAACCTGTTCCATACCCAGTGGCAGGATGCCATGTGCGAGTCCTGCGAACCAGCCCGCGAAAAACAGCCACCAGATGATAGGCACCAGAACGGCGGCTACCGTAGCCGCCAGTGATCCGGTGACCGGCAGCGCAAAGCGATAGGCAAGCCAGCCCAGCGCAAAGCCTGCCAGGGCAGCAACGGGCACCCACACAGACCCACCCCAAAGAAGAAGCAGAGCCACCGCAGGATAGATCACGGAAAACCACAGCATCTTACGCGGCAGATTCGCAAACAGGATTGGTGCCAAGGCAACGAACAGCAGAATAAAGGTCAGATTGACCCGCCAGTAATGTTCAGACGGGTAAAAACCATAGAGGAATTGCGCCCAACGTTCGCGCACAACCCCCCAGCATGCGCCATGCGCACCTTCGCCATAAGCAGCGGCTATGATCTCCCGACATTCCGCTGCGGAGTTTGCGTTCCAGACGGAATGCAGCAGCCACGGCGCCAGACCTTTAAGGATTATGTAGATGGCAACCGCACCAATGATGGTAAGGAATGTATTCAGCGGCCCGGAAAACAGGTTTTCACGCGCCCATTTGACCACACCTCTTTCGGTGATTGGGGGGTCTTGTTCGCTCAGCATCGTATCACGGACGAAGCTGGCGGAATTTGCTTTTGTACCGCTCATATCAACGCTCCTTCAACTTAACTGAGTTGTTGTAGACGTTCATGATGGCTGAAATGCCAAGGCTGATGGCCAGATAGATCAGCATCAGCAACATCATGCATTCAAGCTCTCGTCCGGTCTGGTTCAGCGTAATCCCCCCGAGGGTACCGCGCAGATCCATGTACCCAACCGCAATGGCCAATGATGAGTTCTTGGTCAGGTTCAGGTATTGCGAGATCAGCGGCGGGATGATGACCCTGAGCGCCTGTGGCAGCACGACCAGATTCATTGTCCGTCCGGGGCGAAGGCCCAGCGCGAAGGCGGCTTCGGATTGCCCATGTGAAATCGCCATGATGCCAGCCCGCACGATTTCAGCAATATAGGCACCGGTATAGATCGCCAGGGCCAGCCAGAGCGCCATGAGCGAATTTGATATTTCGGTCCCGCCCGAAAAGTTAAACCTGCCCAGTTCCGGATAGCCAAGGTGAAAGCCCAGCGCCAAAAGCAGTGCCAGCAAGGGCAAGGTCGTAACCATCAGGCTTTTCCACCAGGTCACAGGGCGATCACCGGTCGCTTCCTGAACCCGCGTGGCATGCGCTTTGATGGCGCGGTTTGCCAGAACAGACCCGACAATGACCGCAATGATGGCCAGCAGGTCGACGCTGATCAGGAATATGCCAATGTCGATATTCCCAAGGGACCGGGAAAACAACGGTTCGGGCATCACTGTGTATTGGTTTGTAAACGCCATGGAATTGTTCAAAACCATGGTTGAAGTCGGATTATCGCCGCGGAAATCAGCCAAGGGCGGCAACGCCTCGGTCAGTGCCGCGTAGGTCAGCAAGATCCACAGCAAGAGCGGAACGTTGCGAACAACTTCGACATAGACGGTCATGATCCGGCCGACGAGCCAGTTTTTGGACAGACGCAGGACACCGGCGAAAACACCGATGATCGTTGCTGCGACACATCCAAGAAAAGCGACCAGCAAGGTATTAAGAAGACCGATCAGCAATGCCCGCGCATGGGTACTGTCGTTGGAATATTCGACCAACCGCTGGTTGATATCGTAACCCGCCCGGTTCCACAGGAACCCGAAATTAAAGTCCTTGCCGAGGGTCTGCAAATTCTGGATTGCATTGTCTACGAGCCAGGCGACACCGCCCATAAACAAGATCATAACAATGACCTGAATGGTCAATGATCTGTAGCGCGTATCATAGATGAGCATGCTCAACCGAAAGCCAGCTTTCGGTGCGTCCGCGACGATTGCCATGTTGTAAATCCCCTGAACCTGTCCGCGCTGTCGGCTTTAGCCGTTATTCGGGGTCTTTTGCCCCACGCGATCCAGATTTCCCTATTGGAACATAAACCAAGGGCGCACCTTGCGGCGCGCCCCCAGCTTTGCTGATTTTAGCGGAACGGCGGCGTGTAGAGAAGGCCGCCCTGCGTCCACTGAGCGTTCAGGCCACGGGCCAGACCGATCGGAGTGGATTCGCCGATGTTCGCGGCGAAGATCTCACCATAGTTGCCAGCGTTCTTGATGGCGCGCAGCGCCCACTGAGCGTCAAGGCCAACCATTGCACCCAGATCACCTTCGGTGCCGAGAATACGGTTGATTTCCGGATTATCGGTGCCTTTTGCCAGTTCGTCGGCATTGGCCGAAGTGATGCCGAATTCTTCGGCAGCGATCAGCGCATTCAATGTCCAACGGGCAATATCGGCCCACTGGTCATCACCGTGACGAACGAGCGGCCCAAGCGGCTCTTTCGAGATGATTTCAGGCAGAACGATGTGGTTTTCCGGATCAGCGAAAGACGCCCGTGTTGCGGCCAGACCGGACGCGTCGGTGGTGTAGGTATCACATGCACCCGCGCCGTACTGCTGTTCGCCTTCAGCGTTGGTTTCAATCGCAACAGGCTTGTACGTCATGTTGTTGGCCTTGAAGAAGTCGGCCAAGTTCAGCTCGGTCGTGGTCCCGGTTTGAATACAGACCGTCGCACCGTCGAGTTCCTTGGCAGACGTCACGCCCAGGCTCTTGTTCACCATGAAGCCCTGGCCGTCATAGTAGTTCACGCCCACGAAAGTCAGTTTCAGGTCGGTGTCACGTGAATAGGTCCAGGTGGTGTTCCGTGCCAGCACGTCGACTTCGCCAGAAGACAGCGCGGTGAAACGGGTCTGACCGGTTGTCGGTACGAATTTCACTTTGGAACCGTCGCCCAGTACTGCCGCTGCAAGCGCGCGGCAGTAGTCGACATCAAAGCCAGCCCACTGTCCATTTGCATCCGGTGCAGCAAAACCTACCAGACCGGTAGTCACGCCGCAGTTGAGTTCGCCACGCGCCTTTACGTCGTCAAGGGTGGCAGCCGATGCGAAACCAGCCATCATCCCCGTCGCAGCGAGCGAACCAAAAAACAATTGTTTGATCATTTTTACCTCTTCCTGAGTTTCTGCTATTCAAAAGCAGTTTTTGTCCTTGCCCAATTTTAGGGTCTAGGGTTTTGCCGCAATTACGCGAACAGCGGGAGTTTGTGATATTTTGAAATCACCCGTCAAGGCTTCTATCTTCTGATCGAGGGCAATTGTCAGAATTCCCCGACGTAAGCGCGATTTGGCCCCGGCAAGTTCCTGAAGCGAAAAAAACTTTACTGTCATTCAACGCAAAGCGTGAAAAACCGGTAGGCATGCAGAAATTCGCGCCTTTTGCGATCAGCGGTTTGGGTGGCTTCCTCATCCTCACCCCATTGTTCGGTCTGCCAATCCTCATCGATTCGCGACAGTGACCAGAGGTAATCCGCAGATGCGTAGCCTGCCGCAGCGGCAAGCCCCAGGATCAATGACCCCGACAGTGCCACCAGATCATGGACTGCCACCAGCTCAAAGGCTGAAAACCCCTGAACTCTGGTGGCCAATTTCGTCAGATCCGCTTCGGCTTGCGAAACAG
>JAOUMG010000037.1 GCA_029881635.1 Paracoccaceae bacterium
TCTCTTCATGATAGGGCAGCACAAAGCGCATCGGCCAACTGATATGGGGCATCGCCCGCAGCAGCACTTCGCGTTCGATCAGGGCCTTTCGCACCAACCCGATCTCGAAATATTCAAGATACCGCAACCCGCCGTGAAACAGCTTTGTCGAAGATGAGGACGTGGCCTGCGCCAGATCGCCCATCTCGGCAAGCGCCACCATCAACCCGCGACCGGCCGCATCACGCGCTATGCCGCAGCCATTGATGCCACCGCCAATGACAAAAAGATCAAAATCAGGGGGGCGGATGTCTTCCGAAACCACGGGGTATATTCCTTGCAGACTGCCAGCCGGTTATGGCGAATTAATGCGCGAATTGTCAAATTTTATCTTCGTTTTTGTTCGTTTTGGCTGGCCAACCACCACGACTTTGCTAGATTAGACCGATCAGGAGGAGCCCTTGGCGTTAAGTTTCCGACAAAGCGAAATTCTGGGGATTGCCCGTGTCGAAGGTCGCGTCGAGGTCGAAGAACTGGCCCGGCGCTTTGGCGTAACGCTCCAGACCATCCGGCGCGATCTGACCGAGCTGGCAGATACCGGTAAACTTGACCGCGTCCATGGCGGCGCCATGCTGCGCGCCGGTGTGGCCAATATCGGCTATGAGGAACGCCGGCTGATGAACGCCGATGCCAAGGCAGCCATCGCCCGCACCTGTGCCGCCGCCATCCCCGAAAACTCTTCGCTTTTTCTTAACATCGGCACGACGACCGAGGCCGTTGCCCGCGCCCTTCTCGACCATCGGAACCTGACCGTCGTGACCAACAACATGAACGTCGCCAACATCCTTGTGGCAAATGAATCTTGTGACGTGATCGTTGCGGGGGGCGTTTTGCGCCGATCTGACGGCGGCTTGGTGGGCGATCTCACAACCGATGCCATCGGTCATTTCAAGGTGGATTACGCGATCATTGGCACCTCTGCGCTGGATGCCGATGGCGATCTTCTGGATTTTGATTCCCAAGAGGTCCGCGTCAGCCGGGCCATCCTGCGCCAATCCCGCCAAAGCTATCTGGTCGCCGATGCCTCAAAACTCGGCCGCAGCGCACCAGTGCGCATCGCATCGCTCTGCGACATCGATGCAGTATTTACCAACGCCGCGCTGCCAGACGACCTGACGCGCAGATGCAGCGATTGGGGAACAGAAATCCGGCTGCCAAGGTCACGTTGACCCTAGTAAAGCACCACCGAGCGGATGGATTCCCCGGCATGCATGAGGTCAAAGCCTTTGTTGATCTCATCCAGCTTTAGCGTGTGGGTGATCATCGGATCAATCTGGATTTTACCTTCCATGTACCAATCGACAATCTTGGGAACATCCGTCCGCCCCCTTGCCCCGCCAAAGGCCGTGCCCTTCCAGACCCGCCCGGTAACCAGTTGGAACGGCCGCGTTTCAATCACCGCACCGGCAGGTGCCACACCGATGATGATGGACTGCCCCCATCCCCTGTGGGTGCATTCCAGCGCGTCGCGCATGACCTTGACGTTGCCGGTGCAGTCAAACGAATAATCCGCCCCGCCAATCTGGTCGAACGGCGTTTTCGTAAGGTTGACGATCTCCTGCACGACATTTTCGCAATCCTTCGGATTGACGAAATGGGTCATGCCGAACTTTTCGCCCCATTCCTTCTTGTCGTTGTTCAGATCGACCCCGATGATCATATCGGCGCCTGCCAGCCGCAACCCCTGGATCACGTTCAGCCCGATACCGCCAAGACCGAAAACCACCGCCTTGGCCCCGATCTCTACCTTGGCGGTGTTGATGACGGCACCGATCCCGGTCGTCACTCCGCAGCCGATATAGCAGATCTTGTCAAATGGCGCGTCTTCACGAACCTTCGCCAATGCGATTTCGGGCAGGACCGTGTAGTTCGAGAAGGTCGAACAACCCATGTAATGCAGGATCGGGTCGCCATCGAGCGTTGAAAACCGTGACGTGCCGTCGGGCATGACACCCTGGCCCTGAGTCGCCCGGATCGACGTGCAAAGGTTGGTTTTCTGCGAAAGGCAGGACGGACAGGTCCGGCATTCAGGTGTGTAAAGCGGGATGACGTGGTCGCCCTTTTTCAGGCTGGTCACACCCGGACCCACATCAACCACCACACCCGCACCTTCATGCCCCAGGATTGCCGGGAATAGCCCTTCCGGGTCCGCGCCTGACAGGGTGAATTCGTCGGTGTGGCAAATGCCGGTCGCCTTAATCTCAACCAGAACCTCGCCCGCTTTGGGCCCCTCCAGATTGACGTCCATAATCTCAAGCGGTTTGCCTGCGGCAACAGCGACGGCGGCGCGGGTTTTCATTGTGGTCTCCTCCGGTTCACTTTTGCCGAAGCTTCGTCGAAAGCCTTCCCCAAGGCAAGAGATGAGCGGGAGAAATTAGGGCGCGCAAGGGGTATTTGCCCGATGATCGGGCGTTCTGGTGAAAGCTGATCAGGGATTCTGTCAGATGAAAATCTGAATGCCCCAAAAAGAAAAAGCCCCGCCAAGGCGGGGCTTTTTGGTTCTGCATTACCCAAGAGGCAGGGCAATCATGATCCCATAAGATCAGTTTGTCTGCGTCAGGTTGTGGTATTCGGCAAGGCCTGCGGCCACGATGTCATACCATTCGCCGGACTCGCGCATTTCGTTCAGACCGCGGTTCAGCATCGCGATGTAAACACGGCCACGCGGGTTGGCCTTATGCGTGACAAAGCGCATGGTCAGCAGCTTTGACAGGTTCGGGTTCTGAACAACTTCCTTATAGGTCAGACCCATTTTGTTCATAGCACCCTGGGCTGTTTCCATCTCCATCCCGGCCACATCAGCGGTACCGTTCATCAGAGCTTCAAAACAGGCCGTAGCGGTTTGCGGGTGAACCATTTCGATTTTCGGGGGGGCCAGACCTTCTTCTTCAAGGTCATGGGTGAACGTGCCTTCCAGACGGCAAACACGGGCACCTTCGTAATCCGAAAACTTCTGGGCGTTGGCGAACTTGTTGCCCGGAACTGAAAAGTAGCCGATCACGGATTCATAAACCGGAACGGTGAAGTCAAGTTCGGTACAACGGCGCACCGACGCTTCGGAAAGCAGTTCAAGCTTGGTGCAATCAGGAATGTACCAGGCGATCGACACGTCGAACGCGCCGCTTGGCAACAGGGTTTCGGTGTGCGAACCCCAGTCATTCACAAACGAGACTTTGTAGTCACGGTTGTTTTCGCCCCGGTGCAGCGAGGTTGTCGCCAGACGCACCATGAAGCCCTGACCAGACAGTTTTTCGCCTGCAAAGGGTTCCCAGCCACCACCGGTCACCAGTTTGAGCGGGGGTTCATAGGATGTAGGTACGCCAAGATTTTCGTGGGCCTTTTCGTCCAGCGCGACCTGTTCCTGAAGGTCCAACGAATCCTTCGTCAGACGACCGTCTTCGCACGGGATGTGCAGGATGGTACCTTCCTCAAAACCATTGGGGTTGGCCCCGATGATGTTGCGGTTGGCGTTAAAGATCATCTGATAGTCATAGGTGCCATAGGCGGCCATGGCGATAGAACCAAGGCTGTCGCCAGCTTTGACGCTATAATCAGTGGATCAAAATTAGTTAATCGCCAATCGTTCCAACAAATTACTTCACCTTGATGACAGCGAAAGAGATATTGTCCTGATCAGGGTCATTCAGGTCCTCGACCGCTTGCAGCAACGCATCGACAAGTTCGCTGCTTTTCGCGTCGCGATGCTTTTTGACGATTTCCTGAATTTCTTCATTGCTGAGAAATTGCAGGCCGTCGCTCGACACGATGACGATGTTTCCGGACTGAAGTTTGACCGGCGGTTTGTTGTAGTCGATCTTGGCGATATCGGTGCCCATCAGCACAGATGTCAGGCAGTTGCGATCCGGGTGGTGACGGCCGGTTTCGGCATCCAGCATTCCGGATTTGACCATCATGTCGATCTGTGGCGCCATCGAATGGTCTTCGTTGATCTGGCGCAGGTTTTCACCGTCAAAGAGGAACAGGGGTGAGTCGCCGACCGAAATCCAATAAAGATGACCATTGGCTAGAACCGGCGCCAAAAGCGTCGTTCCCATTCCCGCCACGTCACGGTTGCGCGACACATAAGACGCTATGGACGCGTTGGCCGCGAAGGTTGCTTCGCGCAGTATTTCGGGAATACCCGCATCTTCATAGGGGCCGTCATATAGACGTTCTTTCAGGATGTCCGCGAACTCGGACACCACGATCCGGCTGGCGATATCGCCCGCTTCGTGGCCGCCCATACCATCCGCCAGCACAACAAACCCAGGCCCATCATGTTCCTGAAAGTCGATCGCGACGGCATCTTCCTGATAGTCTCGCCGACCTTTGCTGGCGGCTGCGGCAATATCGTACATCATCCGCTCCTCACTCAGTTCTGGTCATTCCATTGAAAATCCGCGCCGCAGAATGCGACAAGGACAAGTGTGGTTTCGCCGATGCGGATACGGTCGCCATCCTCCAGCGGTTCGGTGCTGAGAACGGGCTTACCGTTCAGGCGGACAATGTTCGATTTGCCGCCATGACCCAGGAAAAATTTGCGTTCTTCATCATCATAGGCGATCGCTGCGTGGTTGCTGCGCGAAATTCCGTTGTCGCCAAAATTCAGCTGCACAGCCTGATCATCGCCGCGCCCGATCTGGGATACACCGGCCTGAAGCGTAAAGCTGCCGCCACGGCCCGGCCCGTCAACGATGACGATCCAGCCGACAGGGAACATGACATTGTTGCCTGCTGTTGTGTCGCGCGCCCTTTCAAATACATCTTCGATGCGCCCATCGGAACGCTCAAAGCCAAGAAATGTCGTCTTGACGCGGCTGCTGCGACGCGCGGGCGCCTCTTCGACCGCAGCCGCCGGCGTAACGGCTGGTTCGACTTTTTCTTCCTTGGCATCCGGGGTTTCAGCGGATGCTAGCGCAGGCTGAAGTTTTAGCGGTTCTGGCGATGGATTTGCCTCGGCAACAGGTGTTACCGGCTCGGCTTCTGCCGCCATCTCCACGGTTTCGGTGTCGGTCGCGGACTGTTCTTCGGCTGCAACAGAATCCTCTTCCGGCTCGTCGGTTCTCGTCAGCCCTTCGGCTGCTGCCAGCTCAGCCTCGAGATCGTCGAGTTCGATGAACTGCATGTCGGACGAAAAGTCTTCGATCACGGCTTCGGTCTCTGATTCTACTGTATTCTCAGCACTTTCTGCCGCACTCTCATTGGCCGACTGCTCTGCAACTTCTGCTGCAAAATCGGCCAGGTCCTGGCTGCTGATGGTATCATTCTCATCCATATGCGGCGCTTCGGCTGCTGGCGGAATGGCTTGCTGGCGTCTCGCAAAAAGGTTGAGAGGCGAAATGAATTTCCGTTTTTCAGGAGCATGTTCAACATTGCCACCTTCGGCATCCGAATCCCGATCCCTGGTGGTCCAATTTGCCAATGGGCTGTTCTGGTTAGTCACGGTTTCACCCTCATACTTTCTTGCCTGACGCTTTAATTTCACGCCTGACACGGTCTCATTTCATTTCAGGCTCAATGGCCGCTTCCGAATACTCATCCGAACACACTCTCTGGACATGACTTGTTACTGTTCCAACGCCAGCGGCATAATCGCTCTGGCGAGCGTATTATTGCGCAATACGCTGAACTCAATCGCCGCAAACTTTTCGATCGTCGCCGCCACCACAACAGACTCCAGCGTCATCTGATCATCGATCAGCGCATCAACCGTTTTGGCGCGGAAGAGAATGTCACCCTGGCGCAAACCGCCCGCGACTGGGTCAGCGATTCCGGTAACCGACGTCTGCCACTTACCTTCGACAACCTTGATTTCGAATTGCGTGCCGTTGACGAGCTGGACCCGACGCAAGGCCTTTGAGGTAATCAGCCCATCACCGAATTTACCGCTGCCCGCCTCCTTGTATTGAACAGAAGAGCGTGCAAACCCGTCGGGATCGACGGAAATGTTGTTCAAAGCAACCGATGCGGCGGTGGCACCTCTCGTTAAGGATTGGCCGTTGACCGAATAAATCATGCTACCAGGTTTCATCCAGCTATCGGCACCGGGAACATCAGCGTCACCACGAATACGGGTGATGACAGAGACGGGAACATCGCCGTTCTTCCACGTATCTTCCTCAAACGGCAGCTGCAGATCCCAAACGGCAAATCCGATCTGGTTGGCTAGCACATTTGCGAATGTCGGCTGATCCGGCACTTTGGCTTCGATTGGTTGCACCTCAGCGCCGACAACAGGTTTTAGCTTTGGACGGGAGGACGCAGAAACCGTTGAATCTTGGGCTGAAAGCGCTTGCTCTTCTTCGACGGGTTCCTCTGCAACGGCTGCAACACCCAAAACATTTGGTTGCACCGGAGTTAGCAAGACGTCGGTATCAACTTGAATTTCCACAGATTGGCTTGTGACCACAGGCTCATCAGTGCTGGCGGTTCCCAAATAAACGAAAGCTACAAGACCTGCGGAAACGGCAACAACAGTCGCTGTCACAGACAACAAAAGACTTCGCGATTTAGCCGGGCTGGCTGGCTCGATTTCCTGCTGCGTTGCGAGCTTTGGCATTCTCACTGGCGCCGGGTTGGCGACATATTCTTCAGGTTCAGTCGTTTCCGCATCCGCTTCTTCGAATTCACCTGAATTCTGTGGAATCGACAAATCAGCGAAACGTTCCGCCAGATCAGATCTGGGTTTGGGCTTGGCAGGAGCCTCGGTAACAATTGCAGCCGGTTTTTTCGATGCGGGCGTATCTGTCGCGGGTATATCTATATTGTCAGACGCCGCGATCAGGTTGGCGATCACCAGTTCCGGCTCGCCATCAACCAAAATCTGTTTCGGTTTTGGGTTTTTGTATAGATCGAGCCATTCTCGGGCGGTTTGCACACGGTTGCGCGGCAGGGCCTGCATGGCCTTATCAATCGCCTCAAGAAAACCATCGGGGTATCCGCTGATACGGCCAACAAGGGGGTTGTAGGGGTCGGGACGACCTTCGGCCAACGCGGAAAGACGCGCCTGTCCGTTAATCGGAGCTTCACCGCTGATCAGGTGGTAAAGTGTTGCGCCCAGCGCATAAAGATCGCTCCATGGGCCCTGTTCACTGCCGGCAATGTAGAATTCCTGAGGCGAATACCCATCCTTGACGACGCGGAGCGCAGTCAGTGCACGGCTTTTCCTTGACGCCTGTTCACGTGCAGCCCCAAAGTCGATGAGGATAGGTTCGCCTTCCTCCGTCAACAGAATGTTGTCAGGTGAAATATCGCGGTGCAGCACGCTGTTGTCATGAACAAAGCCGATTGCCGAGATCATCTTTTCGGCAATCTGAACGATATGCTCAGGATGCAGTGTCACGGTCTTATCTTCGATCAGTTGGAGAAGATCGCGGCCCTTGATATAATCAATTGCCATATAGGCCGTGTCGTTATCTTCGAAAACCTGGTGGACACCGACGATGTTTGTATGAACAAGTTTTGAAAGATTTCGCGCCTCCTGTACAAAGAGTTTTACGACTGACCGGAGTTCACCCTGATGGGCACGCGAACGTGCCGCGACAAGTGTCCGGCTGCGACGACAGAATGCGTTTGGGAAACATTCCTTTATCACCACATCGCGGTCGAGACTGTCTTTTGCGAGGTAAGTAATACCAAACCCACCGTTGTTGAGAAAACGGGTGATCGTGTACTGACCGTTCATCAGCTCCGTGCCGGGCTCAAGCTCATCCACGAAGCCTACGTCGGGCTGCTCCGCGGCGGCTAGATTCTCTTGTCCCATGACTTAACCCTTTCAGTCTCAACACTATTTCATCGCGCGATTGGCCTGCAGCCGGTAAGCAATTTGCCAGGATTTGTGTCCGCGATTTCGTAGTCAGACCCACACTTGTGCACAAAAACGAAGCAATTCCTCGTCCGTAGAATCATTGTTGAACCCGGCGAAAGTTGGGCAGGGGCGTGGTTTAATCACGAACAAGTATGACAAATCCCTGAAATCCTGTTTTTGTTTCCAATTCGAAAACGTAGCTACGGGAGGTTAAAATTGCTGTGAGAAATTCAATCGAATGGTTCTTGCTGGCCCGCCGCATTCGACGCCGCCAGTTCGGTCCGCAATCGGGCTATATATAAATGTGCCTGTTTGTCCGGGAAGCGGCGGGAATGAACCCGCCCAAGCCAGGTCAACAATCATCTGCCGGTGCCCGCGCAACAGATTGGCCGTAACAGAACTCGGCGTGGTGTTGGCGATGCAGGCCCATCTGCCATGCCCTCGCTGCCCAATGCCGGTTCTTCTACCAAGCCGCGTTCGACATACGCAGATGACGGCATGTTCGAGTGAGTTTCCAGGATCACTGGGCCGCGAAGCCTTTGTTAACAATAAAATGTGCGTGCCTAGTCACTTTCGCGACGCGATGTCGCCACATTCTCAGCGTAGCGATTTCGGTAACGATTGTGGCTGAGTGAGGACACTGGTTCCTAAAAGGCATGTAAAGAGACTGAAATGAACACTGACAAGTGCCGCTTTGAAGGGCGCCAGAACCTTAGCATGCAGGGCCTCCGATTGGCGCTGGCTGCCGAAGTTCTGAAACTCGAAAAGCTGGTGCCCGGACTTGGGCTGGCATTTGTCTTCAAGGACTACGAGGGAAAGGCATATCTTTTCGCCAACAAAGACTTGCCGATACCAAAAGACAAAAAAATGAAAGGAATTCAAGGTGTTGAAGCGATTGTGACGTTGGAAAACGGTAACAGGTTCAGCGTCATACGCTTTGTTGTGCAAGGACTCTCGCCGGATTTTGGCTTGGTTGAACGGATAGACCTAGCCTGTGCCGCAATAACTGCGATTGCAAATCTGGATCAACGAGGGGCGGCTTTACAGGCGGCTTGAGGCTGCTGGTGTCCGTGCTCCGATACTGGGGCGTGTAAATTGGGGTGAACTGGGAATATGGTACAGAACGCGCATCTTTTGTCTGCTGGAAACGCCGCTGTGGAGGGGGCAACCGAATCATTTGCCAAACTGTCAAAGCGGCTCGATCAGCTCGCTTCGGTCACAGATCAGCGCACGGCGGCACGTGCCGCTGCATTGCGCGGTCGGCTGCAGGAATTCGCGGCCAAGGTCACACTTGTTGGTCAGGTCAAGGCAGGTAAATCTGCGCTGACCAACGTATTGGCTGGGTCGCCTGGGCTTTTGCCGTCCGACGTCAACCCCTGGACCTCGGTTGTTACCACCTTGATGATAAACACCAAGGCACCTGCGGACACCTCATCGACCGATACGACCAAGGCGCAGTTCACGTTCTTCGATAAGAATGAATGGAGCAATCTTGTTATCGGCGGCGGGCGTCTGGGTGAACTGGCCGAACGCGCCGGCGCCTCCGAAGAAATGCAGGACATTCAAAAACAGATTGAAGCGATGCGAAAGGCGACTGAAAAACGCCTGGGCAAACACTTCGAGCTCCTGCTGGGCCAAAGCCATTCCTATGGCTATGTCGATACCGAGTTGATGGAACGCTATGTCTGCCTTGGTGACGACCCGGATATGGGGGATGTCAGTGCAAAAACCGGCCGCTTTGCCGACATCACCAAATCGGCCGACCTTTATCTGGATATTCCGGCTTATGCGATGCCGATACAGCTGTGCGACACGCCGGGCGTCAACGACACGTTCATGATGCGCGAACAGATCACTATCCGCAGCCTTCGCGGATCGGAAATCTGTGTTGTTGTCCTGTCGGCGCATCAGGCGCTGACAACTACCGACATGGCGTTGATGCGTATCATTTCCACGCTGGACAAACGTCAAACCATCATTTTCGTCAACCGCGTCGATGAGCTTAGCACCCCAGCCGACCAAATCCCGGAAATACGCGATGGTATCTTC
>JAOUMG010000544.1 GCA_029881635.1 Paracoccaceae bacterium
ACCGTTTAAGGCAATTGGTACATCCCGCCATGGACATCGGAACCCGTCCAAACTGCCCGGTGGCAAGGGCTGCAGAGCTTGTCGGCGACAAGTGGTCATTGCTGATCTTGCGCAATCTCTTTCTGGGCGGGCCACAAAGATTTCGGGACTTTGCCAATGCGCTGGAGGGGGTTAACCCGACGACATTGTCAAAACGCCTGAAAGCTTTGCAAAAAAGCCAACTGGTCCACCGTATCGTGATCGACAGCCACACGCCACGAACCAGATACGAGTTGACCGCGTTGGGTCGGAATTTGGCACCTACCATTGAAGCGCTGCGTGATTTTGGCCGGTTGATACCATGACAATGGGGGTACCTCAGATGAACATTCGTCCCGCCGTTTCAACCGATGATGAGGCGATTTGGGCTATGTTAGAGCCTATTTTCCGGGCGGGCGAGACCTATTGCCTGCCCCGTGACATCAGCCGCGCAGACGCACTGGCCTATTGGTCCGGCGGAACCCATGATGTGTTTATGGCTGAGGATGATAGCGGCCCGACAGGCACCTATTTCATCTGCCCAAACCAGCAGGGTGGTGGCGCCCATGTGTGCAATTGCGGTTTTGTCACCGCCGAAGCCGCACGCGGCAAGGGCGTTGCCCGGGCAATGCTGGCCCATGCACTGGAAACCGCGCGTAACGCCGGTTACCGCGCCATGCAGTTCAATTTCGTGGTCGCCACCAACACCCGCGCCATCGCAATCTGGGAAGACAATGGCTTTGACATCGTCGGGCGGATACCCGGGGCGTTTAACTCGCCTCAGCACGGCTATGTCGGTGCACTGGTGATGTACCGACAACTTTAGAGAGGAAAATCGATGACCTATGTTGTGAGCGAGAACGAGAATGGCTGAGCCACGTACCCCACGACTTTGCGTTCTAATTGACGCCGACAATATCCCTGTGAAATACGCCCACGCGATATTTGAGGAAATTGCCGGCCTTGGCGAAGCCTCTGTCCGGCGCATCTATGGTGATTGGTCTGCCGACAGATTGAAAGGTTGGGCCAGTATCGTTGCACCGTTGGGATTGGTGGCGGATCAGCAATTTGCCAACACGACAGGCAAAAACGCCAGCGATATAGGACTGGTAATTGCAGCGATGGATTTTCTCCATTCTGGATTGTTTGATGGTTTCGTACTCGTATCCTCGGACAGCGATTTCACAAGATTGGCTGCGCGTATACGCGAGCAGGGTCTGGATGTTTGGGGGATCGGCGAAAAGAAGACGCATGCGTCATTCCGCATGGCTTGCAAGCGGTTCATCTATGTCGAAAATCTGGACCGTGAAGAAAATTTGAATGAATCCCTGCAGGTTACAGTCAAACACACGGTGGTGGCGCAGCCGAAAACGCCCCAAGTAAAGCCTGAGGTAAAGTCTGAATCCACAGTCAAGAAAGAGGCGCCATCCAAGGCGGTCCCAATCATACGTGCTGCGATGCGAGCAATGGATTCAGATGATGGTTGGTATGCATTGAGTTCATTGGGGAAATTCATCACGCAAGCCAACCCTGATTTTGACTCCCGCACTTTTGGCAGCCCCAAATTAAGTGACCTGCTGCGAAAAACTGGGGTGTTTGAAGTAAAATTGGGTCCAAACAACCATTTGATCACGCGTTTTTCGGGCTAGATCTTGCCGCCCCATAGCGCGCCAGAAACATCTCGACCGCGCCCTTTACGATGCGGGCCCTGTCGGCTTCGGTATAGTCGCGTTTCAGTCCGCAACAGACACAAGGGAAGATGTCGGCCTTGCAAAGTTCGGTGAACTGGTCGGCAGCCAGAAGCGTATCTTCGATCACCAGTTCGCCGCGGGCAATGGCCCCGTTCAGATAGCTGGCGATTTTCTGGCGGATCATACCGGGGCCGGTATCGTAAAAATGCTGGCCGAGTTCTGGGAAACGTTCGGATTCCGCCACGCAGATCCGAAAAATGTTGCGGCCATATTCCGACAGAAAGTAATCCACCATCCGGCGCGCCACGAATGGCAGGACCGTGGCAGGTGGCGCCGACAGGTTGACCAGTGCCTCGGCTTCTTCTGCCTGGCGGGCGCTTTCTGACATGACCATTTCGGCGAAAAGCGCCCGCTTATCGGGGAAATAGCTATAAAGCGTTGCCTTGGAGACATTCGCCTCGGCCGCAATGTCATCGACATTGGCACCATCAAACCCGTCGCGCATAAAAATCCGCCGGGCACCTTCCAGCACCTGATCGAACTTGCGCCCGCGCTTGATCTTTCCGGCACATGCAGTTTTGGCCACGCTCATCCTCCGTCGGCCGATGATAGACCGCAGGGTTTGCCGGGGGCAATTGCTTTAGTTGCCAATCTGTGCCGCGATTGCGGATTGTGGGCGTCGATCAGTTTGATTGCGGGACGCAACCGGGTTGCGCCACGACGTTGCAGCCCTTGGTGGCGTCCGCTGAGGGCGCGGGAAACTCAAGGCGGGGCAGATCAAAGGAAAAGCCGCCTGCGAAGACTGGCAGGGCCGCAAGGCTGGCGACGAGAAGCGCGGGAATGAGGCGCAGAGGGGTCATCCGAAGTCTC
>JAOUMG010000545.1 GCA_029881635.1 Paracoccaceae bacterium
GGCGAACATGCCTGTCTGGGCCTATATCCTTTCGGCCTATGGGGCACTGTCGATCCTGAAGATCCGCACCTTTCTGGAGCACCGTGCCCATGAACGCGCGCGCGGCCGGTCGGTTGTGGTTGAAGGGGGGATGATCCTGCCCTTCTTGTTTCTCAACAACAACCTGCACTGCGTTCATCACAGCAAGCCGCAAGTTGCCTGGTACAAGCTGCCAGCCGTCTATGCCGCCGGGCGTGACGAATATCTGCGGCGCAACGACGGCTACCGTTTCAGCAGCTATGGCGAAATTTTCCGGCGTTACTTCCTGAAGACCAAGGACCCGGTGCCACATCCGCTTTGGCCGCAAAGCTGATCTTTCCTAACACGACGCGCCGTGCCAGAAGGGGCGGATGAGCCTTTGGGTGATCTTCACGCTGGCCGCTGCGGCCATGCAGACGCTGCGTTTCATGCTGCAAAAGCAGCTGAAAGGTGTGGGTCTGTCAACGGGTGGTGCGACCTTTTCGCGGTTCTTATTTGCCGCGCCGCTGGCATGCAGCTTGGCCTATGTCACGCTGATCGTTTTGGGCACGGATCTGCCACGGCTCAATATGCAGTTCTGGATCTTCGTACTGGTCGGTGGAGTAGCGCAAATTGTGGCCACTTTTCTGACAGTTGCCCTGTTTTCTTTGCGTAACTTTGCCGTTGGCGTTGCCTTTACCAAAACTGAAACCGTGCAGGTCGCGTTGTTTTCGGCGCTGGTTCTGGGCGAATTGGTCAGCCGCGTTGGCTGGATCGCCATTGGTATCGGATTTTGCGGCGTTTTCCTGATGTCGCGCGGCACCGAAATCGGAGCACGGTTGTTCGGGCGCCCGGCTGTCTATGGGCTGTTGGCCGGCGGGCTTTTTGGAATATCGGCGATTGGCTACCGGGGGGCGACGCTGGCGTTGGAACCCGCGCCGTTTTTCTTGCGCACAGTCATGGCGCTCGCTGCGGCGACGGTGCTGCAAAGTCTGATCATGGTCCTCTGGCTTGCTTGGCGCGAACCAGGCGAAGTGACACGCGTTCTGACACTCTGGCGCAAGACGGTGTTGGTCGGGATCACGGGGATGCTGGGATCGCTGGGGTGGTTTGCCGCCTTTTCCTTGCAGAATGCTGCCTATGTGCGCGCACTGGGGCAAGTGGAAATGGTCTTTATGGTGTTGGTTTCGGTAGTGGTCTTCCGCGAAAAGCTGACATTGCGCGAAGCTATAGGCATCGCACTGATCGTAACTTCGGTTCTGGTGATCGTGCTGAGTTTCGGGTGACGTCAGAGCCGCCAGAAGCGAGGCTCCGGCCCGGAATTGTCGAAAAACGGCACCGACTCCGGGCTGCCACCCCGGGTAAGAAGCCCTGAAACCTCGCCCAGAACGACTTCGGTAATGAAGGGCAGGTTGAGCTGTCGAGCTTCCCCCAACGGCACCCAATGCAGGTGGCTGAGCTCGTCGGAGGCCCGCGAAAAATCATCCGGATCGCCGATCACATGGCTTGCATCGGCCAGAAAGAAGCGGGCATCAAAGCGGCGGGTACGGCCCGGTGGCGTGATGGCGCGGAAGATGAATGTCAGCGGTGACGCGCTGGGCAAATGACCGGTGGCGGCGAAATCCGCCCAATCGGTAGGGGGCATCCGGGGCCAGGTTCCGGGTTTGCCAAGCAGAAGGCCGGTTTCCTCCCAAAGTTCGCGTATCGCACTGGCCGCCAGCCCGTGCGCGAGCCCTGGTGTACTGGAAACGTCAAGGCGGGCTGCGCAGGTTGAAGACAACGGATCGGCGAGAGGGACGCCTGCGTCGTCCGGGTCAAGCGCGCCTCCGGGAAAGACATATTTGTTGGGCATGAAGGCTGCTCCCGCCCCACGTTGACCCATCAGCAGCGCCGGGCCGTCGCGGCCGTTGCGCACCAAAAGCACGGTCGCCGCATCGCGGATCGGCTGTGCTTCCGGGTCGCTCATCCTTTGCCGAAACCATGCATCCGCTTGGCCCATTGCATCGCCACCAATGCCCCTTTGAGCCGGGGCAACAGGAAGAGCGACAATGCGATACAGCCCGCCGAAAATACCGAAGCCAGCACCAGCGGATCGGGCCGGAGCGAGATGAAGGCCCACATGATCAACGGCGCCATCAGGTGTCCGACAATCAGAATCGTCAGGTAAGCGGGCCCGTCATCGGCGCGGTGGTGGTGCAGTTCTTCGCCGCAGTCCGGACAAGTATCGCGTACCTTGAGATAGCCCTGCAGCATCGCCCCTGTCCCGCAAGACGGGCAGCGGCGCCGCCAACCGCGCAGCAAGGCCGGGCGCACCGGTCGGTCATCCTGGGGCAGTATCGTGGCATCGGTCATCGGCATTCTCCTGATCGGGGCGGTGTAGCACTTATCGGTCAGGTGGGGAAAGCCCGGCAGGCAAGGGTGTGCAAAGATGTCGCGATTTTTTTGCCGATCTTGCGACGGAAAACGGGGGCCAATGCGTTTGAAGATTATCAGACGGGCACAAGCCGCTGAGAAAGAACACTGAAAGGACGATATCATGAATTCGAAACTTGTTATGGGTGCAGTCGCTGTGGTCGTGGG
>JAOUMG010000547.1 GCA_029881635.1 Paracoccaceae bacterium
GTCTTTTGTTGCGCCGGATTTTTCCATGCCGCCGGGCGGTCTCAACATCCGGCTGCACGATACGCCTATCGCGCAGGAAGCGCGGATGATCGATTACAAGAGGTTCGCCGCCGAAGCCTTTGCCCGCGCAAATAAAATTGACAAACGTGTTTGGGGCAGGCCGGGTGCCAAGATCGGCTTTGTCGCAGCTGGCAAGAATTGGCTCGACCTCGTTCATGCCCTTGGGCTTCTTGGCATCGACGGGGCCGAGGCTGAGCGGTTGGGGGTGACCACCTACAAGGTCGGTCAGACCTTTCCGCTCGATATGGACAGTTTCCACGAATGGGCCACCGGGCTCGATCTGATCGTGGTCGTCGAGGAAAAGCGCAAACTGATCGAAGTGCAGGTCAAGGAAGCGATCTTTGATGACCGTGACGGTCGGCGGGTCTATGGCTGGCACAAGGGCGATACATGGGAACACGGCCGTCGGCTGGAGCTTTTTCCGACCCGTTTTGCGCTCGACCCAATCATGGTCGCTGAAAAACTGGGCCGGATCCTGATCGAGGAAGGGCGTGGCACCGACCGTATCAGGGCAAGCCTTGAACGGCTTGAAGATGCGCGCAAGGCTGACAACGCGCCGCAGATTGCCGCGCGCCTTCCCTATTTCTGCTCCGGCTGTCCGCACAACAGCTCGACCAAGGTTCCCGAAGGTTCGCGCGCCTATGCGGGGATTGGCTGTCACTACATGGTGCAGTGGATGGACCGGTCCACGACGGGCTTTACCCATATGGGCGGCGAGGGCGCGAACTGGATCGGGGAATCGCTTTTCTCCAATACGTCCCATGTGTTCCAGAACCTCGGCGATGGCACCTATAACCACTCCGGCATTCAGGCGATCCGCGCGGCCTTGGCCGCAGGCACCAACATCACCTACAAGATTCTCTTCAATGACGCCGTTGCGATGACAGGGGGTCAAGCCAACGAAGGCGGGTTGACCGCTCAGCAGATTACCCGCGAAATCCAGGCGATGGGGGTGAAGAATATCGCCGTCGTCTATGACGAAAAGGAAGAGATCGACTTTTCGGGTTTCCCTTCTGGAATTGAGACGGTCGAGCGGGAAGAATTGAGCGTGGTTCAGGAGAGGTTTCGTGAAATCAAAGGTGTGTCGGCCATAGTTTATGTACAGACCTGCGCCGCCGAAAAGCGCCGTCGGCGCAAGCGTGGAACGTTCCCCGATATCGACCGGCGCGTCTTCATAAATACCGACGTCTGCGAGGGTTGCGGGGATTGTGGGGTGCAGTCGAACTGCGTGTCCATTGTGCCGGTGGAAACCGAATTTGGCCGCAAGCGCGCCATCGACCAATCATCCTGCAACAAGGATTTTTCCTGCCTCAAGGGTTTTTGCCCGTCCTTCGTGACGCTGACCGGCGCCACGGTCAAGAAGCCTGCCGCCGCCGAATTCACCATCCCGACACTACCCGAGCCGCAATTGCCCCGCATCAATGGCACCCACAACATCGTCATAACCGGCGTTGGTGGCACAGGCATCGTCACTATTGGCGCGGTACTGGCGCAGGCTGCGCAATGCGATGGCAAGGGCGCGGGAATGATGGAAATGGCCGGCCTAGCGCAAAAGGGTGGCGCTGTTCTGATACATCTGCGTCTGGCTGAGAAACCCGCCGATATCAGCGCCATTCGCGTCGCCACCGGTGAGGCGGACTGTGTTATCGGCGGCGACCTTGTCGTCACGGGCGGGGCATCAATGTTGGGGCTGATGACCACCGGTCGCACAAGTGCCGTCGTCAACGCGCATGAAATCATCACAGGTGATTTTACTCGTAACCGGGAATTTCAATTGCCAATCGGACAGTTACGACTGGCAATTGAAGCGCGTTTGCGCGACAGGGTGGCCTTCTTCGACGCCACCGCGCTGGCGTTGAAACTTATGGGCGATTCAATTTACTCCAACATGGTGGTACTGGGGGCGGCCTGGCAAAAGGGTCTGATCCCGCTAAGCCAATCCGCGATCCGGCAGGCGATCGAGCTCAACGGTACTGCGGTTCAGGGCAATCTTGCTGCCTTTGACATCGGCCGCTGGGCTGCTGTGAAACCTGCCGATGTCGCAGGTATGTTGCACAAGCCCGATGACAAGCCTCTGTCGGTGGAAGAGAAAATCGCTTTCCGGGTCGATCATCTGACCCGCTACCAGAATGAGGCCTATGCCAAACGTTACCGCCAACTTGTCGATGCCGTCCCGGCCTCGCTGCGTGAATCGGTGGCGCTGGGGTATCATAAACTCCTTGCCTACAAGGACGAATATGAAGTTGCGCGCCTGCATCTGGACACGGTCAGAAAGGCGCGTGCTGAATTTGATGGCAATTTTGCCATGCGGTTTCAACTCGCCCCGCCAGTTCTGTCGCGCCCTGGGCCCGATGGCCGCCCGAAAAAACGCGCCTTCGGCGGCTGGATCAAACCAGCCTTCTGGCTGCTTGCCAAAATGAAACACCTCCGCGGGACCAAGTGGGATTTGTTCGGCAAAAGTGAAGAACGCCAGATGGAGCGCGCCCTGATTGCCCAGTATGAATCCGACATGG
>JAOUMG010000546.1 GCA_029881635.1 Paracoccaceae bacterium
CCCAGCGCATCACCATCGACCGCGCCAGACCCGAAGCCTGCTGAATATCACCGATGGGGCCCGACGAAACGCC
Source organism: Paracoccaceae bacterium (assembly GCA_029881635.1). Taxonomy (GTDB): domain Bacteria; phylum Pseudomonadota; class Alphaproteobacteria; order Rhodobacterales; family Rhodobacteraceae; genus Albidovulum. Next base: position 74 of record JAOUMG010000546.1, read on the forward strand.
CTCTTCCCCGTATTTGATGATCTCAGCCGCCTTGCCCGCCATGGTCATGGCGATGCGCTGCTTGGCTTCATCCTTGTGCATCTGCAAACGGTCCATCTCAGGCAGGGAAACGACCATGCCCAGCGCACCGCCGCGCGGGATGATGGTCGCCTTATAGACCGGATCGCATTTCGGCAGGTTCATGCCGACGATGGCGTGGCCTGCCTCGTGATAGGCGGTTTTTTCCTTTTGTTCGTCCGTCAGCACCATCGACCGGCGCTCAACCCCCATCATTACCTTGTCCTTGGCCCGCTCAAAATCGTCGAGCGAAACAAACCGGCGACCGATTCGGGCCGCCAACAACGCAGCCTCGTTCACCAGATTGGCCAGATCAGCCCCCGACATACCGGGCGTACCCCGCGCGATAATGCGCAAATCGACATCCGGGCCCAAGGGCACCTTGCGCGCATGCACGGTAAGGATTTTCTCGCGCCCCTTGATGTCGGGATTCGGGACATGGATCTGCCGATCAAAACGACCGGGCCGCAGCAGCGCCGGATCCAGCACATCCTTGCGGTTGGTTGCGGCAACGATGATTACGCCTTCATTGGCCTCAAACCCGTCCATCTCAACCAGAAGCTGGTTCAGTGTCTGTTCGCGCTCGTCGTTGCCTCCGCCGATGCCAACACCACGTGACCGACCCACCGCGTCAATCTCGTCGATGAAAACGATACAAGGCGCGTTCTTTTTGGCCTGCTCGAACATATCGCGGACACGGCTCGCGCCGACACCGACAAACATTTCCACAAAATCCGAACCGGAAATTGAAAAGAACGGTACACCGGCCTCACCGGCAATGGCTCGGGCAAGCAGCGTTTTACCTGTACCCGGCGATCCGACCAGCAAGGCGCCTTTGGGGATTTTCCCGCCCAAACGGCTGAATTTCTGTGGATTCCGCAGAAATTCGACAATCTCTTCCAGCTCTTCTTTGGCTTCGTCAATTCCGGCAACATCATCAAAGGTGACCCGGCCATGTTTTTCGGTCAGCAACTTGGCCCGCGATTTGCCAAAACCCATGGCGCCACCGCGTCCGCCGCCCTGCATCCGGTTCATGAAGAATATCCAGATGCCGATCAGCACAAGGAACGGCAACCACAACGACAGGATCGAGAAGAACCCTGACTGTTCCTGACGTTCGGCCTTAACGGCCACGCCTTTGTCGATCAGCAACTCGACCAGATTTTCGTTCAGTTGCTGGCCTTCGGGTTTGATCGCGATCCAGTTGGTGCCGTCATTGGTCTGCACCTGAAGCTGTTCACCATCGATGACAACAGACCTCACATCATTCGCTTCGACTTTCTGAATGAAATCAGAATAGGTCAGTGTGCGCGAATTCATTGTCGACTGGCCATTCCCAAACAGGTTGAAAAGCGCCAGGATCAATAAAAACAATACGACCCAAAAGGCGATGTTTCTCGCGTTACCCAAGGGGAATCCTCCAAAACAAATAAGGCCGCCAACAAAGCGACACCGAAACTTACCTCTAAAATAGAGATAAGCTGAGCAGGTTCAATGCGTGATTAACGAAGTAATGAAGTCTTCATCGTCGCAGGCAAGCCTGACAGACCAATCATTTGCCATTCCGGCCAGCGGCGCGGCCAGCAATTGATCGTCTTGCCAGATCGCCGGGGTTCCAAGAAGAGATGCCCGCGGCAATGCGGTTTGGCGCCAGTCAGGGCAGGCCGTCAACTCTGCCTCACCCAGCGCCCGAACCTCATATCCCATCGTCAGCGGGCCAGAAACCAACCATCGTGCATCCCAGACCTCCCCCGGCTGGGCTACCACACCCTGCACAGCGTTATATTCACGCGTAATCCTGACCACTTCTTCATCCACCAGAATCTGGCATCCATGCAGGACCGTTGACTTGCCTTCGGTAATAGATCGCCAAAGCCCCGCAAGGGAATCCTGACGCGGGCGGTATTCCGCCGTCGCGACCCATCGCAAGGCATGGGCCAGCAGCCTGTCACGGGGCTCTTCCAACGTGGCCAACAGACCCTTGCGATCAAAAATCACATCTCCGGCCTCGGTCCGGGAAATCTGTCGCGCCCTGTCACAAGCATAGTGCCGCAAGGCAACCCGTGCCGTTTGCAACCGTGCCGCGGTATCGGCAAGGGATTTTGCCGATATCCCGAGTGGTTCCAGCATAGCCAGAGCCTTGCGCATCTTCACCCTGTCATATCTTTCGTCCTCATTCGTCGGATCGTCGAACCAACGTATATCCCGCCGGTAAAGGTAATCGCGCAATTCCCAGCGGCGCTGCGCCAATACCGGCCGCACCCAATTTATCCCATGCGCTCTTCGCCAATGGTCCATTGCGGCCAAGCCGTCGACACCAGATCCCCGCGCCAGCCGCATCAGAAAGGTTTCGGCCTGATCATCCGCCGTATGGCCAAGTGCGACGGTATCGATGCCCCTCTCAGACGCCCATTCGGCGATCAACCGCAACCGGGCACGGCGG
>JAOUMG010000548.1 GCA_029881635.1 Paracoccaceae bacterium
GCGAATAGATCGCAAACTGACCCGAAAGCTCAAATCGCCCATCTGCGCGGGCAAGGATACGGTCGACGCGGACATCCAGTTGCGCATTGGCAGGTGTATCGAGCGGCCAGGGTTCGGCGGCAACAGATGCGGTGGAGCCCAGATCGAGGCTGCGGGCCAGCGCAGATGTAAGGCCCTTCGCTGGATCGTCAGCCCACAAACTATCCGGCACGTTTCGTACCGAACCATCGGCGTTCTCAGCTACGATTTCAGGTGAGGCTGCATAGGCTGGCAGAACGATTTCACGCACTTCGATACTGCTTACCGGCAGGCGGACCTTCTTCTCAGCGATCGGGGGTTCTACCAGAAATCGTGCGGTATTGCCTGAACCGCACGCCGTCAGAACCAACACAAGACAAACCAGAAGATAGTGCGGAGCCATTTTATCGTCCCATCAAAAGCGAATTCGGGTTGCGTTCAATCGCACGGGCGAGCTGCGACACGGATTTTGCGGCTCTACGTACCTCCCGGAGGGCCGCCAACGTTTCCTGGCTGAAATCGGATCTGCCGCTGTAAGACGCCAGCAGCGCTTCGGATTGAGCGACCAGCTGTTGCAGGCGTTCGGAAAGTTCCGGCAGGCTTTCTGCGGCTTTTGCAACCGAATCTGCCGCGTTACGAGCGGATGCCATGGTCGCGTTGGCGTTTTCGACCGCGCCGCCAGCCCGCAATTCAGACAGTGTTTGTCGGATCTCATTCAGCGCGCTGGTCAAAGAGGGTGGCAGCGCCCGTGCGGCATCGGTGCCGATGACCGCATCGGCGCTATTCAGAACCCGCGTCGCTGCGGCCAAAAGCTCTTCTGCCTCCAGCGAATTGGCTTTGGCAGCAACCGAACGCAGATCAGCCACAAGGGCGGGAAACTCCTCTGATGCGCTGGCGATATTGTCTACTGCTTTGTTGGCTCGCTCCATCGCCGAGGCAAGGTTTGTGAGGGCACCACCTTCCTTCAACTGGGTAATAACCGATCGTAATTCGGCAACCGCAGAACGGATATCGCTGGGCAGGGCTTTGGTTGCCTCGTCATTCACCAAGGCGCGCGTGTCTTCCAGCAATGCCACCACAGCATCCGGGGCGGCCAGCGTACCCTCGGCGCTGGCAACAGCCTCAATACTGGCCATCAAACTGATTGCCTGATTGACCAGCTGTTCGATTGGCAAGGCATTGATACGTTCCAGCATACCTTCCGCAGTTGCCGTGAAATCAGGAAGGCTTGACTTCTGACTGGGCATTATTGGCAATGGAACAGTGTCGCGTTGAAAAACCGCCGGTGTCGCATCAGGAACCTCCACAAGCTCCACGATCAACGACGAGCTGAAAAGGTTGGCGGTGGCAAGCTGCGCGCGCAGCCCATTTTCCACGGCACCCTCCAGGAAATCGAGCAATTCAGCCCTTCCCGCCCCGCGCCGCAATCCCAAACGGTCCGGCTCCAGTGCAATCTCGGCCAAAAGCCGGATCTCCGGGCCAAATTGAGTGTCGCTCACCTGTGCTGATATGCCGGTGACCTCGCCAACTTTCAAACCCCCGAACTGGACATCCGCCCCCGGCTGCAAGCCACTAACGGATTCACCGAATTCGACGCCGATAGCGACGGCATCGGCAATTGTTCGGGCAAACAGGCTTTTTCGGGCGGTCGCCTCATCCAGATAGACGTTAAAAACATGCCCGGCACTGACGGGTGTGCCACCCTGATAGACCGTGTCAAATTCGACCCCGCCGGCAAGAAGCGATGATATGCTTTTGAAATCAACGCTTAGCCCCTGCCCACCGAGTGAAACGGTAAAGCCCGATGTGTCCCAGAATCGCGTGGCCGAATTCAGCCTGCGATCATGCGGTGCATCAATGAAAGCATCAACCACGATGGAATCCGACGAAATGGTCAGCCGTGGCCGTTCCAACCGCCCGACTTCGATCCCGTGAAAGAACACCGGCGCCCCTTCGGTAATCAGGCTACCGTCATTCGTCACAAGCGTGACACGCTTGCCTTCACGGCCGGGCTGAACCAGTGACGGGCCGTCTGAGCCCACGAATTCTACCAGCGGTTCGTCCAGTTCCTGATCCCAGGCGCCTTCAATGTAAACGCCGGACAATACTGTTGACAGGCCCGATATACCCCGGGCGCTGACCTTTGGCCGAACCACCCAGAACTGGGCGTTTTTGTCCAGAAAAGGCGCCACTTCTTTGTCAACGCGCGCCCGGACAAGAACATTGGAAAGGTCTTCGGTAAATGTCACCTGTTCTACCGTCCCGATCACGACATCACGGTAACGCAGCGTGGTTTCCCCTGCCGTAACACCTTGAGCGTTCTGAAATGTGATCTCGATCATCACGCCGCGCGAGGCAAAACTCTGCCACGCGATTCCGAGCGATACGATCAGCGCGAGGACAGGCACCAGCCAGACAAAGGAAAGGTTGCGCCAGAATGATGGTTTTGACGGCGAAACGTTCAGATCGGCTGGGCTTGGTTCAGTCACGTATCATCTGCCTCATATGCGTCCCACAGTAGCCGCGGGTCGAAGTTCTGTGCGGAAAGCA
>JAOUMG010000549.1 GCA_029881635.1 Paracoccaceae bacterium
ACTCTGGCTGATGGCATCAACCCAGCGCTGTCAGATCAGCCGTCAGCCGCGAAATATCGCCCTTGCGTTTATCGAGCATCGCACCGATTTCGGTACGCTCTGCCGCCAGCATGTTGACGCCTTCGATGATGATGTTGAAAAACAGATCCTTGCCGGATTTGTCGAATATGTGCCAACGCACTTCAAAGGGGCTTTGCCCCTTCAGAAGCGCCATGGACGTTACCTCGTAAAAGCTTTTCAACGGGCGCGCGCCGGTTACTTCGATTCTGCCACCGATAAATTCACGGAACCGGCGCCCGTATTTGCGCGAAATATATCCCTGAAATGCCTTCACATAGGCATTCATTTCCGCCTTGGAGGCTTTTCGCCCGGCAGGACCCAGAGAGCTTTGCGCGATATAGCGCACATCGGCAAAGCGCACGAAAATCGCCTCAAACGACTTGAACATCGCGGATTCGGACTTGCCCGAACTGATGACCGAATTCACCTCGGCCACCAGCCTGTCGACAAGTTTGCGCGCCTCTTCAACGTTCAGCGCGGTCGCGGCATTTGGCAAAATAGCCATGGACGCTGCGACTGGCAGGGTGGCGATCAGCGTTCGACGGGAAATGTTACTGGCCATAGGGGTCCTCAAACGGGTCAAATACTTCTTCTTCAATACCCAGTTCAAAGTGGCGGTTCTGCAGATACAAAAGCCGCATCTGGGCGTAACTGTCGGCACTTTCATATAGGATCGAATCTATCGTATCGCCAAACCTTTGGCGATCAGCGACTTTCCCACCCAGCTTCAGCGCGGTCACATAATAGCTTTCCGGCTCATCTATCAATGCGTTGAGCGGGTCGATCACAATATCGACAACTTTACCGACAAGATCCCGTTCCGTTGTTGGGCCTGCCAAAGGCAGCACGAGAAAAGCACCCTCTGGTGAACCCCAGACATGCAGGGTTTCACCAAAATCGGTACTTTTCTTTTCAATCCCGATGGCCGTGGCGGGATCAAATATGCCACCAATGCCAACAATGGAGTTTATCGCAAAACGCAATGTATTTGTGACAGCGCGTCCTGGCCGGAACTGCAAGAGATTGTTTACAACATCACCGGGGGTTCCTAGGTTTGAGGCTATGTTGGCCATTCCTTGCGCCAAAGGCTGCGGTAGCAATGGGCGCTTGTCGGGTTTTCCACCGCCAAAAATCGTGCGGTCGATCGCCACATTTTCATCATGAACGCGCCTGTTTTGGACTTCATAGGGGTCATTGAAATCGGCGCCTGGATCTGCTCTGGAGCAGGCAGATACGGCAAGCGCAAGCACCAGGCAAAAACCGGAAAGTCGTAACTTTTCACTACCGGCTCCAAACGCTAACACTGGATTGATCAGCATTTTGTGCATAGTCATCAATGACTCTTTCCGGGCTTTGCCACACTGAAATGGGAACCAAGGCTTAAAAAACAAACGATACGGATGCAAGGCGACTGTAAAGATAAACCTCTTACCGGCAATCATTGGATCATTGAGGGATCAGATACAACGTGGTGACACAAGCTGAATCCAATCTTGGACGGACCGAGCTGGCAAAAGCACGGACGGCACAGCGCAATTTGTTCTGGGCGGTGGCATTGTTTTCGGCATTTGTGAATGCGCTGATGCTGACCGGTCCGATTTTCATGTTGCAGGTCTATGACCGGGTTCTGGGCAGTCGTTCCGAAGAAACCCTTTTGGCACTTTTTGTGCTCATGGCGTTTCTGTTTGCCATGATGGGGATGCTGGAACTGGCCAGGTCGCGCGTTATGGCCCGGCTTGCAGCCCGCTTTCAGGCGGGTCTTGATGCGCGCGTCTTCTCGGCGGCGCTTTCGCGCAGTTCGCTTTTCCCAGGTGATCCGGCGGCAGCGGCAGGCTTGCGGGATTTGGAATCAATACGCCAGTTACTTTCCTCTCCGGTCCTGATCGCGATTTTTGACATGCCTTGGGCGCCGCTGTTCTTGCTTGGCGTCTTTATTTTTCATCCCTGGCTGGGTTGGCTGGCTTTCACCGGTGGCGTTGTTCTGATTGCGGTGACCATGTTCAACCAGCTTACGACAAGGCGGGCCGTGTTGGGGGCGAGTGCGTCGTCGCTCCGGGCTGAACGCATATCGGACCAGTTGCGCGATGAGGCCGATCTGGTGCAAAGCATGGGGATGCGCGGGGCAAGTTTTGCCCGCTGGTCCGAAGCCCGCTCAGCCGCGTTAACGCAGAATATCTCGGCCGGTGATCAGTCCGGTGTCTTTTCGACATTCACAAAAACGTTCCGCCTGTTCCTGCAATCCGCGATGCTGGGACTTGGCGCCTATCTGGTCTTGCAGAGCGAACTGACGCCCGGCGCTATGATTGCCGCGTCAATTTTGATGGGTCGCGCGTTGGCGCCGGTTGAACAAGCCATTGGCGGATGGTCGCTGGTGCAGCGCGGGCAAGAGGCATGGGGCAGGCTCTCAGATCTGCTGGGGACTGTTGCGCCCGATCAGCCGCGCACTGCCCTACCCAAACCCCGCGCCATATTGGAAGCAAACCAATTGACCGTGGTC
>JAOUMG010000550.1 GCA_029881635.1 Paracoccaceae bacterium
GGGAGAGCTTCGCTTTAGTCAAACTTTTTAGGTTCATCATCTTATTTCTCCATTAGTTTGGCTGCGGCACGGGGTTGACTTTTGGGCCAACGGCACTGGGAAAAACTTACGCTTGCGCGGCGCCTTGAGGCAGCAGATAAGATTGCGGAACGGGGCCGCGAATTTGCACGAGGACCCCGCCGTGGCACGCCGGAGGTGATGTCCGTTGTTTAACTGGAATGACCTCAAGTTCCTGTTGGCGGTTGCCGAGCAGGGCAGCACCCTCGCGGCGGCGCGGGCGCTGAAGGTGAACCAGTCCACGGTGCAAAGGCGACTTGCCGAGCTGGAGCAACAATTGGGTGTGCGGCTTGTCGAGCGACTGTCCAGCGGTTACCGGCTCACTCCGGCCGGAAAGGCTGTCTTGTCCTCACTGCAATCTGTCGCGGGGGCGGTCGAGGCGTTCGAGCGCAGCGTCGCCGAGGCAGCACACGCAGCCGTTCTCCGCCTCACCTGTCCGGAACCCATCGCCCTTCGTCTGGCGCGTTCCGGGTTTCTCGACCGGTTCCAGGCGGTTTATCCTGATCTTCGTGTCGAATTCGTGCTGGCCGACCGATACATTGATCTGTCCAAGGGCGAGGCCGACGTTGCGTTTCGCTCCGGCGACACTAATGGCGTCCTTTTCGGGCGCAAGGTGGCGGACTCCCTCTGGGCTATCTATGCCGCCCGCACGTATCTCGACCGTCACGCCGCGCCTGCATCGATCGAGGAGTTACGACAGCATCCGCTGGTCGTCTTCGAAAAAAGCCTTGCGGACCATCGACTGTCGGTCTGGCTTCGTGAGGTCGCCGACGGAGCCAAAATCGCCGCCCGCAGCGACAGCGTTCTGGGGCTCGTTTCTGCGGCAAAGTCTGGTGTCGGAATAGCCGCGCTGCCGGTAGCGCTCGGTGGCGCGGAGCCCGACCTTGTTCAGATATTACCCCCTGTGTCGGAACTCACCCGCGCCTGGCGGCTCTTGTGTCATCCCGACGCGCGGCAAATCTATCGCATTGATGCGTTCTTCCATTTCGTGGATTCTCAGATTGCCGAACTGAAGCCCGTGCTGATGGGTTGACGTAGTCGCCTCCGACTGATGTGAACTTCCGGGCGCAGCTATATCTGATGGCTTTGTCCCGCTTTGCTGACGGTCACCGATCCGAAATGCTGCGGGACGCATGAACGACCGGTTCGGGGAAGCTGCACCGCAGTGCTGGGCACACTGGTCAAAGTCTGGATTGGGCCGGTCGCTACCGGTTTCAGTTTCATATTGCAGACCAATTTGCTGCGGTGCGGAAGGCGGCTTCGAGCCCATTTGACCGATGCTGCCACACAAACGAAAGGCGCTTTTTGCCTTAGACAGCAGACATTGAATCAGCTCTGAGGCTAGTAGTGAATTTCTTTCTTCCTGATCAGAATTACCACATTCTGCGTCAGCCGTGAATCGGGGACAGAATGAAAAAAGACGAATACGATTTTGTCATAGTTGGTGCCGGGTCGGCCGGATGTGTCGTTGCCGAAGCACTGAGCCGCGATCCGGCAGTTTCAGTTTTACTTCTCGAAGCCGGGCCAATTGACCGTAACATCATGATACACATTCCCGCCGGAGTTTATCGGGCCTTCAGGGACAAGCGGATCAATTGGAATTACGTTTCAGAACCTGAAGCCGGGCTGAATGGCCGTAGGATACCAACGCCTCGCGGGCGTGTTGTGGGAGGGTCTTCTTCGATCAACTCAATGGTCTATATGCGTGGCCATCCAGACGATTTTAACCGTTGGGAGCGGGATCATGGTCTTGCGGGATGGGGGTTTGCTGATTGCCTTCCATATTTCAAAGCGGCCGAGAGCTATGACCAGGGAGCTGATGATTGGCGCGGGAGTACAGGTCTTCTGAAAGTGACGCGCACTGATCATCCAGATCCTCTTTATGACGCGTTTCTTGAGGCGGGCGCGCAAGCCGGACAGGGCTCGAGTAGCGACCTGAACGGTAAGTATCCTGAGGGCGTAGCGCGCTATGACGCCACGAAAAGCCACAATCGGAGGTGCAGTGCCGCAACTGCTTTCCTGACTCCGGCACTCGGGCGGACGAATTTCAAATTGCAAACTGGAGCCAACGTCGAAAACCTCGAAACTCACGGTCACCGAGTGGAGGGTGTGACGTTCCAGTTCGGTGGAAAGCGACAGGCTGTAAAGGCTAAAAGAGAAGTTATCTTGTGTGGCGGAGCGATCAATTCACCACAGTTGCTAATGTTATCTGGAATTGGTCCATCGGAACACCTTCGCGATTGTGGCATTCGTGTTGTTGTTGATCTGCCCGGCGTCGGCCAAAACCTAAGGGATCATACCAAGATAAAGTTGCAGTTTGCTTGCCGCAAACCACTTGCATTTCACCGGATCGGAAACCCACTGGTGAAGGCGGTGGCGGGGATGCAATGGGCGTTGACCGGCCGGGGTATCGCCACGTCTAACATATGGGAAGCAGGTGGTCTGATCCGCAGCAATGAGCAAGTCACTCATCCTAATCTACAGTATC
>JAOUMG010000551.1 GCA_029881635.1 Paracoccaceae bacterium
CGACAAGGTCGGCACTTTCAAGGAACGCGCCGATATGCAGGTCTGGCTGAGCGAGTGGATCAATCGCTATGTTCTGGCCAATACGGCGATGGCTGACGACAAGCAAAAAGCCAAGCGACCCTTGGCGGCTGCCGAAGTGCAGGTCGATAGTGTCGAAGGTCGTCCGGGCTATTACAACGCCCGGTTTTATCTGCGTCCACATTACCAGTTGGAAGGCATCAACGCGAGCCTGCGGCTCGTTTCTGAACTGCCTTCTGTAAAGGGAGCCTGATTTGGTTCCCGGCTTCTACAACCAGACGGAACTACAACCAAAATCATATAGCCCCGAAAGGAATGAAAAATGGCATTCACCGGATATTTGAAGATTGACGGCATCGACGGCGAGTCCAAACGTGCCGAACACGAAGGCGAGATCGACGCCTATGGGGTGCATTGGAAAGTGTCCCAGTCGAGTTCCGCCTCGACAGGCAGCGGACGGACCCGGGGGCGCGCCCAGATATCGTCCTTTACCTGCATGAAATGGTATGATGCCGCGTCGCCCTATCTGGCTTTGGCCTGTATGCAGGGCAAGGCCTTCGATGAGATCATCTTTTCAGCCCGAAAAGACTCTGGAGAGGCCCATCTCGACTATCTCACGGTGACGCTGACCAACTGCATTGTGTCTTTGTATGAGATGACCCAAGGCAGTGCCGAGTCCGACACGGATGACATGATCAATGAGACGGTCAGTTTCTCCTGCGAAAGTATCAACGTGAAATATGTCGTTCAGGCAGATGATCATTCCGCCGGTGATGAACATGAGATTGAATATGACATTGTGGCGGGCGCATAGGCGCAAAGCTCTGCCATTTCATTCCTTGAAAGAAGCAAATGATTGAGTCTGTGACCTCTCCGCAATCTCGGCGCGAGGCCGTGCAACCAAGTCTTTGGGATCGTCTTTTGGACGATCTGCCGGGACTGGTCGCTGAAACCGATCGTCGCAAGGGCGAGTTGGAAAGGGACATTGGTGCCGAACGCGTCGCCCGCCTGCTTGCGGGGGGGCGACGGGTGCTCGAGCAGGAAGCCTCGCTCGATCAGGACGAGCGGCGTGAAGTGCATCTGTTCTTGAGCCAGATCGAGCGCCGGGCCTATCTGGAAGAGCGCGGCATCGTCGTCACCCCCGATGTTTTGCGCGAAGCCGTGCGCCGCGATATCGAGGCGCTGTTCAATACCGAGCGGCTGGAAGCCCGTCTCTTGCTCAGCGAAAGCGAACGTCTGACGACCCAGGACCCCGAGGACGTTATCGCGGATTTTCCGCATGTCCGCCGCTCGGTCCTGAACTACGGCGTGCCGTCGTTTTCTGGCCGCCGTGCCCGCGATTTCGACCCTGATGTTCTGGCCCGCGAGTTGAAGGAAATTGTCGCGACATTCGAGCCGAGGCTGAAAAGCGACAGCATCCGCGTCAAGGTCGATACTGGCGATAAGACCGGTCTCAAGATCAATATCGAAGCCATCCTTCTGCTCTCGCCAGTGCCCGAACGTCTACGCCTTTCGACCTCGATTGACCTCGACAATGGCCGCGCCGCCACTGCCATCGAGGAGCTGTGATGGACCGCAGCTTTCTTGCCTATTATGAAGCCGAACTTGGGCATGTCCGCGAATTGGCAGTGGAGTTTTCAGCCCTGCACCCGGAAGTGGCGCGCAATCTTTCGCTCGATGCCGTGCCCTGCCCGGACCCCTATGTGGAAAGGTTGCTGGAAGGGGTCGCCTATCTTGCGGCGCGAACCCGTCTCAAGGTCGATAGCGAAAGCACCCGATATGTGCGCAATCTGCTCGACGCGCTCTATCCCGATCTTGTCGGCCCGGCACCTGCGGTTTCCACGGTCGTGCTGCATCCCGGCCCGCAGGTGCAAACCATGATCGATGGTCATGTAGTCAAGCGGGGCACCCGTATGGTGTCAACCATTCGCGACGGGTTATCGACGCGGGCGACCTATTCGACGGCCCAGGATGTGACACTCTGGCCCATCGCGATTGACAAGGTCGAGTATGTTCAGGACCGGGGGGCGCTGAAAGCTGCCGGTGTGCCCGATGACGAGGCCGCCGAAGCCGGCATCCGCATCACCTTGCAGCGGGCGGGGCCGGGCGCGCTGTCCGAACTCAGCCTCGACCGGCTTGATCTCGGTTTTACCTCCAGTGCCAGAAGCGGGGCAATTTTTGACGCGATCTTCGGCTGGTCGGCCGGTGTGCTCGCGCGTCCGGCAAAAACCGGGGTCCGGTTTCATCGCACCGCCACGGCACCGGCAATGGTCGGGATCGGCGACGGCGAAGCGCTTTTGCCCCGCTTGCGCCCGGCCTTCGAAGGCTACCGGCTGATGCGCGAATACTTCCTGATGCCAGAGCGGTTTCACTACCTGAGGCTCGACGGGCTGAACCCGGCCTTGCGCGCTTGCGATTCCGGCAAATTGGAGATCATCGTGCTGTTGTCGCGGCAGCGTCCTGATATCGCCGATGTGACGGCAGGCGATTTCCGGCTCTTTGCCACCCCGATGATCAATCTCTTT
>JAOUMG010000552.1 GCA_029881635.1 Paracoccaceae bacterium
CCCGTCACCCCGTAACGATTCGCTAACAGGCGCGCGGCATCGGCATCCGGGATAGGATCATAGGCGGCCTGCAGGCCCCCGGCGGTTACAACGTCCATTGCGCGATCAATCCAAGTCAAAGCCTCATTGGCCGGCACAATACGCGGCCCAAAGCCAATTTGAAGGTAGAATATTCCCGGCGGCCCGGCGATTACATCGTCAAAAATCGATGAAACGCCCGGTAAAATCATATTTTACAAACTTTGCACAGCACCGAGCATTCCCAAGAGCGGGAAATCCCTCTGACCAGCAGCGCATCAGAATGTTGCGGTCCTTTCCAACGCAAAGGAGCTTTTCATGAAATTCTCTGACACGCGGACATTGGCCACAAGACCGAAATCGCTGGCGATGGCACTTGCCACCGCCATCGCGGTCAGCCCCGGCACGGTGTTTGCCGCAGAAACGATCAATTGTGTCTTTCCCTTCTGGTTTGGCTTTGCGCCAGTGTTTGTCGCCCAGGAAAAGGGTTACTTCGCTGACGAAGATCTGGAAGTGACAACCGCATTCGACAATGACCGGGCGAACGTTCTGCCCGCGATGGATACCGGTTCCATCGACTGCACGATGCGCACAATCGGCGAAGACATGTCGCGCCCGCGGACAGCGGACACAACCGGAACCGTCATCGGGACCATCGACATCTCTGTCGGGGCCGACGGTGTGGTTTCGGGCCCGGAAATCAATTCGGTAGAAGACCTGATCGGCAAGACCTTCGCAGGCGAGATCAACCACCCCGGTACGGTTCTTGTGCAACATGCCCTCGCCCAGATGGGCAAAAGCATCAAAGACGTGAATATGAAGCTGATCGCGACAGACGATTCAGCCGCAGTCTTTGAGGACCCGAGCGTGGCGGCAGTCGCCACTTGGGAACCGATGATGAGCTCTATCGTCAAAGGCACATCGCGTGAAGGTTCCAAGATCCTGATCTCGTCGGCCGATTACGAAGGGCTGATTACCGACGTGATCATTGTGCGCAGCGAAAACTTCAATGAGAACCCGGCCAAATATGCGGCCTTCCTGCGGGGCATCTACCGGGCGGTTGACCTTTACAATTCAGATCCGGCCGAATTTGTGGCCATCTCGGCACCGTTCTTCAGTGTCCCGGAAGAGGAAATGACCGAGGCCCTGACCGGCGTGAAATACACCAGCTACGAGGACGCAGTGGCCTATATGCCGGGTGACGGCAACGGCAAATTGCGCGAAGTGTTCGACGCCTTTAACGGTATCAACCTGTCGCTGGATCTGCAGGATGCGGCGCTGGACTATGCCCCTTATGTCGACGGCTCGCTTCTGGCTGGCCTGTTTGACGGCAAGACCCGCTAACCGAGCTTTGTGCAGGCGGACCCGTTCCCATCGGGCCGCCTGTACACCTTTCACTTAAGTATCGGATAAGGCCGCTGGAATCTCTCATGCAACGCCTGAAATCATTTCGCGCTAGAATTTCACGGCGTGACGAAATTCTGTTGGGTATCGCGGGATTTGTCGTCTTTATTTCCGCATGGCAATTAACGGCGATGAGCGGGCTCATCCGTCCGACATTCCTGCCCCAACCCGCAGAAGTCGTGAAAGGGCTGGTCAGCCTGTTCACCGAGCGCGATTTCACTAAAGATATTGCCATCAGCGTGGGGCGGGTCTGGCTTGCCTTTGGCCTGTCGGTGCTCATTGCACTGCCATTGGGCCTGTTGATGAGCAGTTACCGTTCGATCGGTGCTTTTTTCGAACCATTCATCGACTTTATCCGCTATCTGCCGGTACCCGCCCTGGTTCCGCTATTGATCATCTGGTTCGGCGTCGGCGAGGCGTCGAAAATTGCAGTATTGTTCATGGGTACTTTTTTCCAGCTGGTTCTGCTGGCCAGTGACGATACCAAACGCGTGCCTGCCGAATATATAGAGAGCGGACTGACACTGGGTGCCAGCAACCGTCAGATCATGCGTGATATCATTATTCCGGCTGCTCTGCCCAACATTGTCGACAACCTGCGCATCACCCTTGGCTGGTGCTGGACCTATCTTATCATTGCAGAAATCGTTGCGGCCAATTCCGGCATAGGTCATGTCATCTGGTCACTGCGCCGCTTTGTCAAAACACCCGAGGTGATGGCTGGAATTCTGGTCATCGGCATCATCGGCCTGGTGACGGATCAGGCATTCAGATACCTGCACCGCCGCCTTTTCCGCTATTTGAACCGGTGATCAGAATGACCGCATTCCTCGAAATCAAAGATGTCACCAAATCCTACTGGTCGGATGACGGCAAAAGGGAAACGCCGGTGGTGACGGAAATGTCGTTGAAGATCAACGCGGGCGAGATGATCATGTTCCTAGGCCCATCGGGCTGCGGCAAAACCACGTTGATGCGGATTATTGGTGGGCTTGAACAGCAAAGCAGCGGCCAGATTTTCCTGGAGGGCGACCTTCTGGGCAAGCCGGACCGGCGGCGAGGCATGGTATTTCAGTCATACTCGTCGTTTCCCTGGCTGACAGTGCGCCAGAAC
>JAOUMG010000553.1 GCA_029881635.1 Paracoccaceae bacterium
CGGTGACCAGCAGCCGATTGCATTTCGGCTGGATGATCCGCCGAAGTTTCAATTCCGGCCATGTCTTCGGTGAGCTATTCCGACAAGGAGCGGCAATAACAGCCGTGCTCTGGTTTGGTTTGGCGGCTTTACTAAAGGCCGTCTATTGTTTTGCAGTCGCATTGCTGAATGGCGCTTCGGCAATGAAAAGGCTCTGGTGGGTACGACGCGGTGTCATGCATGTCGGTGTGATCGCCGGATTGGTGCGGATCAGGCCGAAGTCACAATACTAGCGCTGCTATCGGATTTCTTCAGGTTGCCCTGTCCGGCCCCGGATGCGATCGCCTGATTTGCGAGATCGCGCAACGTGCCGATCGGCTCGATGAACGTTTCAACAGGAAGTGACGACAGGCGATCACGTGCTTTGTAAAACGGCGCAGGATCGGCAATCAGTGATGTTATCAGCGCAGGCAGGGATTGTTCTATCGGCTCGTCCAGCACGAATCCGCAACCATGCCCGGCAATCCATTTGCCGGTCTGCGACGACGCCGGTGCGATCGGCGGGCAAGCGTTCCATCCGCCCTCGTAAAGTCGGTTGGGCAGCAACCAATCCGAATTCTTGCCTGAATCCATGAAGTCGCCGGCCCAGACAACATCGACGCCATCATAAATCGACGCAAGCTCATCCGGCCAATGATAACGACCGCCGAAAGTCAAGCCCGGTTGAGATTGAACGATCCGATGAAAGTCGGGGATCTCAGCCTCGGCGGGATAGCCGCGCAGGACGACTTCAACCGCTTCGCCATGGGACCGAAGGATCTGGCACAAAAGCGACAGCGACCGAGCGCATCGCAGGTTTCCGAACCAACCGATCCGGATTTTTCCAAAACTACCTTTCGACGATCTTCCCGACGGTCTCAGCCCCGGCGGAGCTTGCAACCGGTTTTCGAGTATCTGCACACAATGCATATCCGGATGATAAACCGCGAAATACTCACTGAGAAATGCTGGTGATGATACCCAGATACTAGCGCACCGGCGCAAAGCACGGCGCTCGATCCGCCGGAACATGGCCCCGATTGCGTCTTCGCGCGCAACGAAACGGTGAATGTCGAGGCATTCATAAACTACCGGCGTCTGCAGCCGTGCACGACGACGCGCTTCCAATGCGACCAACAGCATATCTAGATTGCGGGCGAGTATGAGATCGGCCTGTTCAAGATTCTGGCCTTGTGCTCGTCTTGCGCCACGCGGAATGGAAAGAGCGCGTTGCAGGTACTTATTGTCAAATGTTTGTCCAAGATCGGCAGCGACCCAATCTGGCGCTACGTCATCGGCTCGGTGCATGGCAAAACCGGCAACATCCAATCCATCCCGTCGGAAGCCTGCGACGCGCCGGTTTATCGCAGCGTCGCCCCAGTCGTGGGCGAAATAAGCCACGAGAAGGTTGCCCGAACTGCTAGGTTTCTGCACGCAACTGGTCTTTCAAATCGCGCGCTCGCTGATATATCTCGCGATCCGCAGAACACATTTCGTAAAGCCTTGCCATCTGGGTATCGGTCAGTTGTACCTTGGCGCCCTTGGCCTGATTGTATTTATGCAAAGTGAGGTTCGCGCCAAAAATTTTCTCGAAATCGCGCGCGAATGCCTCAATCTCCTCCAAAAAGCCGATCAACGAAAACAGATCTAACGCCGACAGTGCCCGTTCCAGGCATTCGGCCTCTTGCTCTGGTGCAATCGAATGGCGTCCAGAAAGGTAACGAAGATAGGTGGTCGAATGGGCGCGGGCGATCTGGCTATCGAGCCAAACGTCGGGGTCGTTGCTAGCAATGCCAGCGGTGACGGCCATACGGTAGTTCGAGATAGCGCGCGCAATCGGATCGCGCATAATCGTCAGGAATTTGTAACGCCCGTGAAAATGCGTTCGTATTCGATCGCTCAATAGGACGTGACCATGGATGAGTTGTGTGTCCCAGCAGCAATGTGTGGCGAGAATACTTTCGCGCAGATCAAATGTCCGGTCGCCAAATTCAAGATCATCATGACATTTCCAAGCATCATCAATGCCGAACTCAAGCAATGACGCCGCACGCCGCGTGGAAACTGCGTCGATCACGCCCACGCGCTTTTGTATTGGCACAGTCGCATAGAGTGCCTCAGACAACGAAGTTCCACCGCATTTCGGTAGGTGCAAAAATATGCAAGGATGCCGCAGACCAGCGCCGAAAATAGATCGCCGAATTCTGCCCGAATAAATTCTTGAACGGCGAGAGTTGTGTCCTTGCCCTAACTCCATGATGTTCATGTTCAACTGCCCCTTAAACAGCTCAACCCTTTGAATTTTATTGTGTAACGGAAAAGTGGCAACTTTGCGTCATTCCATCTGGGTTCATTCGCATCGGCGACTCACCGCCGTCCAGGCGCATCCGAAGCGGGATTCTGTCTGACGTCAGCGCTTATGGGTCCAAGTAGGGTTATTTTCTAAGAGAGGGTTTGTTGCTCATCGTAGCCACTGAGGAGTGGACGATGAGGAAGACAACGAAGAGCCCCG
>JAOUMG010000554.1 GCA_029881635.1 Paracoccaceae bacterium
TGGATGCGGATGAAATCGCAACCATCGTCTTTTCCGACGCCAACGGGGTCACACTTGGGCAGGCCACCGTTACCCAGAGCGATCTCGATCCGGGCGGCATCCTGAACTTCACCAACGCCAATGGCGTGGTGCAGTTCAACGTCATCGCCGGTGCGGGGGATGAATTCTACGTCGACGACATCTTTTTCGTCTAAACCAGCTATTACGGCGGGAACACTGTCAGTACGGGGGCATCTGCCACCGTGCTGCCATCTGGATATGCTGGACAAGGTTCCGCGCTCTGCGTTAGCCATGACGGGAAACAGGGGACCTCAAGATGACCTTTCTTTTCCGCTGGCTCGCCGCCCTGGGGTTGTTATCGGCCACCTATAACCCGACAGGCTACAGCTTTGCCCATTGGGCGCGCAGCTCGCTTTCCGATCAGATGCCGATGATTGTTCTGGCCGGTCTGGTTCTTTTCGTGGGCTACGTCATCTATCTGCGTGCAACATTGCGCTCTATCGGCGGCTTCGGGATGATCCTCGTGGCATCTCTTGTGGGCGCCCTGGCCTGGGTTCTTGTTGATCAGGGGTTGCTGCGGCTCGACAACCCGTCACTCAACGCCTGGCTCGGTATCATAGCACTATCGGTCATCCTCGGCATCGGCCTGTCATGGAGCCATGTGCGCCGTCGCCTTTCGGGCCAGTCGGATATGGACGATGTTGGCGACTGAGGGGTTGCGACGCCGCCAACTTGCGCCTAGATAAGCGCGTCACTCACTGAAAAGGCCCTGGGGTCCATGGAAAACGTCGTACTCACCATCCACCTGATCCTGGCTCTTTTGCTGATCGGCATCGTCCTGTTGCAACGCTCCGAAGGCGGCGGCCTGCTCGGCGGCGGTGGCGGCGGTGGCGGCGGAGTGATGAGCGGACGGGCCGCAGCCAATGCGATGACCAAACTCACCTGGATTTTTGCCGCGGCTTTCATCGCCACCTCTATCACGCTGACAGTCATTTCGGCGCAGAAATCGCAGGGCAATTCTGTCGTCGATCAGGATCTGACCGACTCCAGAACCGAGGTTCCCGCCGATCTGGTGCCTTCCCTGCCCGACACCAATCTCTTGCCGCCGACACCCAGCGACGCCCCGGCAACACCACCACCAGCCGAATAAACCTGACCACCACTATTTGAGTGCAGCTGAAATAACGACCACAATCCCTTGCGGTCTGGTTGCGGGACGCGCGCGAATCGGTTACTTCTTAAATCCCGTGATGCAGTGCCCAAAACGGCACCGGCAAATCCAAGAAACTTGAAGACACTCACGGGGGCATCCGACCATGGCGCGTTATGTTTTTATCACCGGCGGGGTGGTTTCGTCCCTTGGCAAAGGACTGGCGTCGGCCGCACTCGGGGCACTTTTGCAGGCGCGCGGTTTTTCAGTCCGTCTGCGAAAACTCGACCCCTATCTCAACGTCGATCCCGGCACGATGTCGCCGTTTGAACATGGCGAGGTCTTCGTCACCGATGACGGCGCTGAAACCGATCTCGACCTTGGCCATTACGAACGTTTCACAGGCGTCGCCGCCCGCAAAACCGATTCCGTGTCATCCGGGCGCATCTATTCCACTGTGCTGGAAAAGGAACGCCGCGGCGACTATCTCGGCAAGACCATTCAGGTCATTCCCCACGTCACCAATGAAATCAAGGATTTCCTCCATATCGGCGAGGATGAGGTTGATTTCATGCTCTGTGAAATCGGCGGCACTGTCGGCGATATCGAAGGCCTGCCGTTCTTTGAGGCTATCCGCCAGTTTTCCCAGGAAAAACCCCGCGGACAATGCATTTTCATGCATCTGACGCTGTTGCCCTACCTAGCCGCCAGTGGCGAGTTGAAAACCAAGCCCACCCAGCATTCGGTCAAGGAACTGCGCTCCATCGGCATCGCGCCCGATGTGCTCGTCTGCCGTTCCGAACATGAAATCCCGCCCAAGGAAATCGCCAAGATCGCGCTTTTCTGTAACGTCCGCCCCGATGCCGTCATCCCTGCCTATGACCTCAAGTCGATTTACGAGGCTCCGCTGGCCTATCATCGGGTTGGGCTGGATCAGGCGGTGCTCGATGCTTTCGGCATCTCGCCCGCCCCCAAACCGGACATGAGCCGCTGGGAAGACGTGATGGACCGGCTCGACAATGCCGAGGGTCTGGTGCGCATCGCCATTGTCGGCAAATATACCCAGCTTGAGGATGCCTATAAATCGATTGCCGAGGCGCTGACTCATGGCGGCATGGCCAACCGGGTCCGGGTCAAGGCCGAATGGATCGATGCCGAAATATTCGACCGCGAAGATCCCGCCCCCTGGCTCGAAGGTTTCCACGCCATTCTGGTTCCCGGCGGTTTTGGCGAACGCGGCACCGAAGGCAAGATCAAGGCCGCGCAATACGCCCGCGAAAAGGGCGTGCCCTACCTTGGCATCTGCCTTGGCATGCAGATGGCGGTGATCGAGGCCGCGCGCAACCTCGCGGGCCTTCCCGATGCGGGGTCCGAGGA
>JAOUMG010000555.1 GCA_029881635.1 Paracoccaceae bacterium
CGAGCAAGATTTCAAGGGCTCGGCGCCGCACCGGGGTCATTCTCGCCCCGCGTGAAATGCTTAGTTCATCAGCACGGGCCAAGGCATCATGTGCGCAACTGCTGTGATCATGCTCGGCAAATGCAAGGCCCGCATCGACCCCATTCGATTTCTCAGGCATGATCTATCTCAAAGCTCCCTTGACATGTTATGCTATAACATACGATATCGACCAAGACACCGCAATAGACTGTGAGACTGCGTATGAGCAAAGCCCACTTTCCTGCCATCGCGCTTTGCCTCTTTGGCGTCTCGGTGCAGGCTGAGGTTCCGACCGTCGTTACTGACGTTCCACCCGTTCATTCGCTGGTTGCGCAAGTTATGGGGGATCTCGGTGATCCCACTCTTTTGCTGGACCAGGGGGCCGACCTGCACAGTTTTCAGCTACGGCCCTCACAGGCCAGCGCTTTGGCCGGTGCCGACATCATATTCTGGATTGGTCCAGAACTGACCCCATGGCTGACGCGCGCGCTATCCATCGTGCCCGATGCAGCTTCGGTCGCCCTGATCGACACGATCGGAACCATTCATCGCAACTTTGAAGAACCCGGAGCGCACGATCACCACACTACGCCATCACAAACCGATCTAGAGACGGATCAAGCAGCTTCGGATTCCGGCATTTCTGACGGGCACCGGGAACATGAGGCACTGGATCCGCATGCCTGGCTTGATCCAGACAATGCCATCATCTGGTTGGGCCGAATTGCTGATGAATTGTCGGCGCTGGATCCGGGGAACTCTGTCTCTTACCGCGCCAACGCATCGCTTGGTCAAGCCGCCATAACGGCGCTCGACGCGGATTTGCAGCTCGTCCTCGAAAAGGCGAAAGATGTGCCCATCGTCGTTGCTCATGACGCACTGGGTTACTTTGCTGGTCATTTCGGCCTGAAAATAGCGGCAACGATTTCCGAGGGCGACGCGGCCGACCCCGGTGCGGCACGTTTGTCAAACCTCCGCCATATGCTTGAAACGGGTGCAGTCGCCTGCATCTTTCCAGAAGTTTCGGGCGATCTGCCCCGGGTCGCGACACTGGCCGAAAAAACCGATGCCAGCATCGGCGCTACCCTTGACCCAGAGGGCCGCGCCCTGATGCCAGGCCCCAGCCTTTACGCGACGCTCCTGACGAACCTTGCGAATTCGATTTCAGACTGCGTGGAGGCGCGCTGAATTGACGATGGGCAGCAACGTCCGGCATTTCGGGACAACTGCATCAGGCGAGAAAACACTGGCGATCGAGCTTGCTGCTGGAAACTTATGCGCCACGGTACTGACCTATGGCGCTACACTTCAGGACCTTCGTCTTGCGAACGCAGACTGGCCGCTGACACTTGGCGCACCAGATATTTCAGCTTACGAAGACCGCCTTCGATATTGCGGGGCCATTGTCGGACCGGTCGCAAACCGAATTTCCGGGGCTTCGGCAGATCTGGGCGGTGCAACCTTTCACTTTGAGGCGAACGAGGCCGGCAGAACGACACTCCACAGCGGTTCGACCGGAACCCATGCGCAAAATTGGCGAATAGCAGAAGTTGCCGCATGTTCAGCAACGTTAACGCTCAATCTGCCGGATGGGCTAGGCGGGTTTCCAGGTAATCGCCATATCAGAGCCAGCTTCAGCCTGTCTGCGCCTGCAACACTGACATTGGACCTATGGGCGACCAGTGACCGGCCCACATGGATGAACCTTGCCAATCACAGCTATTGGAATTTGGACGGCGCGCGTACGATTGAAGGCCATAGGCTGACCGTTCCCGCGAAGACCTACACAGCGCTGAGGTCAGATCAAACGCCCACGGGTCAGATTGAACCTGTAGACGGTACAAATCTTGACCTTCGTCACGGAAAATATCTCAGCATTCTTGATAAGTTAGACCATAATTATTGCCTGTCAGAATGCACCAGAGCCCTGACGGGCATTGCCGAATTGCAAGGCAGATCTGGCGTCAGAATGAGGCTTGCCAGTACCCAGCCGGGACTACAGGTTTACGATGGAGCGGGTTTTGGTTCCGGTGGCATTCCCGGCCTTACCGGTAGGCCCTACGGCGCTTTTTCTGGTATCGCGCTCGAACCTCAGCACTGGCCTGACGCCCCCAATCAGCCGGGCTTTCCGTCGATAGTACTGGAGCCGGGTCAAACTTATCGTCAGTGCACGCAATTCCGGTTTGATCGGGTTAATATTGGTTGACTGCCGTGTAAAAATGTCCACGATGAAACTAATTTCCCGTTTTTCAGAAAATCAGGAACTTAAATATGCAAGCCCCCAACCCTATACCTGACCTTTTCGCCGATATGGGTAGACATATTGGAATGTCCCGACCGGCTGGTCAATGTCTGGGCATGATATGGCGGGCCGCGCAAGCACCATGTGCCGACGATTTGACCCTATCGCTGGGGCTTTCGCGGTCAAATGTCTCTACCGCCCTGAAAGAGTTGCGCGAATGGGGGCTGATTTCCGTGGCGCGTGCGCCCGGTGACCGC
>JAOUMG010000556.1 GCA_029881635.1 Paracoccaceae bacterium
CTGACGACCTGAAGAATGCCGGGCGCATCGACGGGCTCAGCGAATACACGATCTTTCTCCGCCTTGTGCTGCCACTGGTTCGGCCAGCCATGGCCACGGTCGCCGTGTTCAACATGATACCCATCTGGAATGACCTCTGGTTTCCGCTGATCCTTGCGCCCGCGGAGGAGACCAAGACACTGACGCTTGGAAGCCAGGTCTTTATCGGCCAGTTCGTGACCGACTGGAACGCGGTGCTCTCGGCTCTGTCCATGGCGATCCTGCCGGTGTTGATCCTCTATGTGATCTTCTCACGGCAACTGATCCGCGGCATTACCTCGGGGGCCGTCAAATGACCCGTGTCCTGATCGCCGGTCTCGGCAATATGGGGCTCAGCCACGCGCTGGCCCACCACAACCACCCGCAGGCACAGATCGTCGGGTTGGTGAGCCGCTCGGGTAAGGTCGATCACCCCGAGCTTGCCGGTTACCCCGCTTTCAGCGACTTTGACACCGCACTGACAGAGACGAAACCAGACCTCGCCGTCATCGCCACCTATACCGACACCCATGTCGATTACGCCTGCAAGGCGATGGAGACGGGGGCCCATGTCTTTGTCGAGAAACCCCTCGCCATGACTGTCGCCGAGGCGCGGCATGTGGTGGAGACGGCCAAGCGGACGAACCGCAAACTGGTCGTCGGCTACATCCTCCGCCACCACCCGTCCTGGATGCGGCTTATCGAAGAGGCGCGCGCCCTCGGTGGCCCCTATGTCTTCCGCCTGAACCTGAACCAGCAATCCAGCGGGGCGCAGTGGGAAACCCACAAGGCCCTGATGCAGACCACTTCGCCCATCGTTGATTGTGGGGTGCACTACGTCGATGTCATGTGTCAGATTACCGAAGCTGCACCGGTACGCGTCCACGGGATGGGCCTTCGGCTCACCGATGAAATCCCCGAGGAAATGTACAATTATGGCCAATTCCAGGTGATCTTCGCGGATGGGTCGGTTGGCTGGTACGAGGCAGGTTGGGGCCCGATGATGTCCGAAACCGCCTTTTTCGTGAAAGATATCGTCAGCCCGAATGGTGCCGTTTCCATCACCGACGGCAACAAGGGTGCATCGGCAGATATCGACGGTCACACGAAGGTAGGCGCCATCCTTGTACATACGCCCGATGGCGACCGTGCCATCGAGATGCCCGATGAACCCGGCCACCAGCAGCTTTGCGATGCCGAGCAGGCATATATGCTGCGCGCCATCGCCGAGGACATCGACCTTACCCGCCACATGAACGACGCCGTCAGTTCGCTCGCCATCTGCCTCGCTGCGGATGAAAGCATCCGCACCGGCCAGCCAATTTCGTTTGAGGAGATTCTGAAATGACCGCTCTTTCCCTGAGCAATGTGAACAAATCCTTTGGTAAAGTTCATGTCCTGAAGGATATCAACCTTGAGGTGGAGGATGGGGAGTTCGTGGTCTTCGTCGGGCCCTCGGGCTGTGGCAAGTCAACGCTTCTGCGAGTGGTCGCCGGGCTTGAGGATGCCACATCCGGCGATATCCGTATCGCGGGTGAACTTGTCAATCTGACCCCGCCGTCCAAGCGTGGCATTGCAATGGTTTTCCAGAGCTATGCACTCTACCCGCATCTGAACGTGCGCGGAAACATGACGCTGGCCCTGAAGCAGGAAGGCCAATCGAAGGCCGTGATCGAGGAACGTGTCCAGAAGGCATCGAACATGCTGGGCCTTGACCCCTATCTCGACCGGTTCCCGTCAGAACTCTCGGGCGGTCAGCGCCAGCGTGTCGCCATTGGCCGTGCCATCGTGCGCGAGCCGAAGCTTTTCCTCTTTGACGAACCGCTTTCCAACCTTGATGCGGCACTCCGCATGAATACGCGGATCGAGATCGCCAATCTGCACCGCCAGCTCGGCGCTTCCATGATCTACGTTACCCATGATCAGACAGAAGCCATGACGCTTGCCGACAAGATTGTCGTTCTGCGCGAGGGCCGGGTCGAGCAGATCGGCAGCCCCATGGAACTTTACAACAACCCCGTCAACAAATTCGTGGCCGGGTTCCTTGGATCGCCCTCCATGAACTTCTTCCCGGGCGAATTATTGAATGCAGACGATGATAGGACTCTGGGCATCCGCCCTGAAGACCTTTTTATCGCAGATGATGGCCCACTGTCTGTTCGCGTGAGCCATGTCGAGCATCTGGGCGGAGATACAAATGTCATCGCTCATGCCAAAGATCACCAGATCACCGCCCGACTTTTTGGCCAGTATCAGGTTTCCGAAGGCGAAGACCTACGTCTTGGGTTCAAACCGGAAAGCACATACGCGTTCGATCAGGACGGATTGCGACTGAATTGATCTATCAAGGACAACTCTTCTGATGGGATGGTTCGTCCACTGCATATCTAACTTCGCGATGGACTTTGCAGAAGGATCGGAAATCCATTGTAGGCCCTCTTGGCCAAAGTTCTTCGATTTGATCTAAAACAAAGTCAAATGGAGTGGCGAAGCCTAAT
>JAOUMG010000557.1 GCA_029881635.1 Paracoccaceae bacterium
CGTGAAGAACAGCAGATAAAGCGGCTGGCCGGGGCCAAAATAGGCCATGACCGTCGACATCACCGGACCGGTTTGCGGGCCCGAGAAGGTCGCGACCGTGGTCGGCAGCAACAGGAGCGATGAGGCAAAAATCGCCGGGATGACGCCTGCGGGGTTGACCTTGATCGGCAGATGGCTGGAAGAGCCGTCATAGACTTTCATGCCGACCTGACGCCGTGGGTATTGGATATGGATCTTGCGCAGCGCGCGCTCCATGAAGACCACGAAGGCGATCACCACCACCACCATGACCATCACCCCGATGATCACCGCCGGAGAAAAGTTGCCCGCACGGCCTTGGCTGAAGAACTGCGCCAGCGCACCCGGAATGCCCGCGACGATACCAACGAAGATGATCAGCGAAATGCCGTTGCCGATACCGCGTGCGGTGATCTGCTCACCCAACCACATCAGGAACATGGTGCCCCCGACCAGCGTGATCACGCATGACATCCGGAAAAACATTCCCGGGTCGTGGGCCAGATCGCCCGCCTCAAGGCTGGCAGCCAGCGCCCAGGCCTGGATTGTGGCCAAAGCAACCGTGCCGTAACGGGTGTACTGGTTGATCTTCTTGCGGCCCTGTTCGCCCTCTTTCTTCAGTTGATCGAGCGCGGGGATCATCGCCGTCAGAAGCTGAACGATGATCGAGGCCGAAATATAGGGCATGATGCCCAGCGCAAAGATCCCCATGCGGCCCAGCGCGCCACCGGTGAACATCTGCAGCATGCCGCCGATGCCTTGCGTGGCCTGCTGCATGAATTCGCGCAGCGCATCCGCGTCGATCCCCGGAACCGGGATAAAGGTTCCCAGCCGGTAAACGATCAGCAGACCAAGGGTGAAAATAATTCGTTGGCGAAGGTCAGTGGCCTTGCCCAGGGCGCCCCAGCTTAGGTTCGCCGCCATTTGCTCTGCAGCAGATGCCATTCACAGTCTCTTTCATGGACAGCGCCGCCGAACCGTTTTCCGGTCGGGCGGCGCTTGGAAAACTCATGCCTATGTAAGCGGCCAGAGGGCCGCCGACAACCCGTTATTCGGCAGCAGACGCGATCGTGACAGAAAGCGAGCCGCCAGCCTTTTCAACTGCGGCAATCGCGGATTTGGATGCGCCGGTCACTGCCAGCTTCAGCTTGGCCGTCACTTCGCCCTTTGCCAGCACCCGGATACCGTCGAGTTTGCGGCGCACGAGGCCGGAAGCCACCAGCACGTCTTCGGTGATTTCCTTTTTGCCGTCGAGCTTGCCGGCATCAACGAATTTCTGGATCAGGCCCAGGTTGACGACGGCGAAATGCTTCTGGTTCGGCTTGGTAAAGCCGCGCTTGGGCAGACGCCGGTAAAGCGGCATCTGGCCGCCTTCATAGCCGTTCAGCGCCACACCGGAACGCGAGCTCTGGCCCTTGATACCCCGGCCGCCCATCTTGCCCTTGCCCGAACCGGGGCCACGGGCGACGCGCATGCGCTTTTTGGTTGCGCCAGGATTGTCGTGAAGTTCATTCAGTTTCATGTCGCTTCTCCTTTGCCGGAATTGGCCCCCAGCGACGGGAGCGGCCAAACACGGCGTTTCTTGTTGATTCTGTGACCCATGAGGGACCACCGGGGGCGTATAGACGGGATGGTGGGGCGGATCAAGGGGCCATGGCCCTCAATGGCAAGTACACAATAGTGGCCCCCCGCTTGGCAAACATCCTGCGCCGCCCCGGATAGGCCTGCTTGTCCCAGTTAAAACAATCGCGCCTATCACCTAGCGCAAGCGGGCAACTGAACGGATGCCTTGCAAACGGCCTGTGGTCCCCGCTTGCGCGGGGATGACAGGTGCGTGGTGATGCGCCTTATGCCCCCTTCGGCCAGACGAAGCTCGGCTGCAGGGCCTCATAGACCGGGCGGCCATCGTTGGGTTTGGCGTAGCCTTTGGATGTGTCCCAGAAGGCGTGATACGTTGCCTTGGGAAACTTGGCATCGTCATAGCCCATGACATTCGGCACAGCGACACGGATGCGTTTTTGCTTGTCATCGAGCATCAATACGGCGTTGCACTTTTCGCAGAGGCAGATTTCCAGCGGGCCGTTGGGATTGTCGGCATTGAAGGGCACACGCTTCATCGCGGACTCGTTGCTGGTTTTCAGGTCGCCATGATTGAAGAAGGCGACATGGGTCGTGTGCTGGTTCGTGACCTTCTTGCAGACATTGCAGTGGCATTCGTGATTGTCGATCGGTTCGGCCGAGGCGTTAACTGGATGATGTTCGCAGCCACCGGAATATTTAGTTGCCATTGTATCCCCCTGTTTGATGGATTCACATTGCTCTCAGGACGGATGGCCATCCGACTCGGGCGGCGCATCTGACGTAGGGTAACCTAGCACGTTTTTTGCCGTTCGCACTTGCCAGATCATTTGCGCAGACAAAAAAACGCCCCGACCAATTGGTCAGGGCGCTGATTTTGTTCTTGCCGGTCGAGTGGATCAGCCGCGTTCTTCGATGA
>JAOUMG010000558.1 GCA_029881635.1 Paracoccaceae bacterium
GCACCGGACGCGCGCCATATTTTGTTTCAATCTGAACGCCGAGGTCGATCATGTTGCGGATCTCGCCCGCGATCTTGCGTGCCAAGATCACGGTTTCATGTTCATCCGACAGCAAATCCTTCGGATCGTACCAATTTTCCGTTTCGGGGTCTGCCGCCTTTGGCACAGGTGCCCAAAGATCGACCCGGCCCGGCAGGTTCGTGTTAAAGGCAATATGCTTGAATTCACCCCCAAGACCGCGATTGACCCTTTCGTCAAAGGTAAGGTCGACCACCCGCAGAATAGCGTCTGATGAACGGAACGAATGTTCCAATGTCAGCCGCTGCAGTGCTACACCGACATTTTCATATTTTTCGCGGAAGTGGTCATGCATCCGGTCAAAGGCCGCAAGATCGGCACCTTGAAACGAATAGATCGACTGCTTTTTGTCGCCGACGACAAAGATCGTCCGGCCTTCTTCGCGGGCACCCTCGCCCGCTGTGAATTCCTCTGCCAGGCGTTCAATTACCTGCCACTGTCCGGGGCTGGTGTCCTGGGCCTCGTCCACCAGAATATGATCGATGCCACCATCCAGCCGGAAAAGAACCCAAGCAGCAACTGACCTGTCAGACAGTAGCGCACCGGCCCGCCGGATAAGGTCATCGAAATCAAGCCAGCCCGAGGCTGCTTTGCGTGCCTCATACCGTGGTAGGAACGCCTCGGCAAACTGGTGAAGAGCCATTGCTTTTTCTGCCGCCGTGAGCGCAAGTCGTAAATCCCGCCCCGCCTCGACCCGCAGCATCAACGCTTCCAGCCTTGGCATCAGTTCGCAAACGGGGCCGTCGCGCAAGTTCTTGGTCGGAAAGTTGCCAAGCTTTGCCGAATAGGGCCCGGTCTTCGCTTTGGCGCCGTAAAGCAACACATCTTCCAACGTGGCCAGTGTGGTGAGATCAGGGTTGTCGAAATCGCAATCTCGGAGCTTTTTTCCAGACTTGGAGTCAGTTTGACCGCTGGCTAAAAGCTGGGGTACCAGTGCCGAAAACAGCTGCGCTTCACCACCGAGGAAAATGTCT
This sequence comes from Paracoccaceae bacterium, assembly GCA_029881635.1. Classification (GTDB taxonomy): domain Bacteria; phylum Pseudomonadota; class Alphaproteobacteria; order Rhodobacterales; family Rhodobacteraceae; genus Albidovulum. Next base: position 1,053 of record JAOUMG010000558.1, read on the forward strand.
GAGACCAGTTCTTTTGCATTAAATCCGCCGGGCAGGTTGAACAATTGCAAAGCATCGCCCCACTGAAAAGGCTGACTAAATGCGTCACTGTTTCGGCTGATATCACCCAAAAGATCAGATAGATCCGACCCGGAAAACAGGCCTGCAATGGCGTCAAAGGCCCCTACATCACCGCCAGCCGCCAGTTCTTCGGCAACCTCATTGCGCAACAGTTTGGCTGCCCGTTCATCCATTTCCATGAAATTCGGCGAAACCCGTGCCTCTAACGGAAAGCGGCGCAGCAGTGCGGCGCAAAAGGAATGTATCGTCTGAATTTTCAGGCCACCTGGTGTTTCGATTGCCCGCGCAAACAGGCGCCGCGCCTTGGACAGAACCTGCCCATCGATTGTCCCATCAACACCCAGTTCGCGCAGCGCTGCCCTCAGGTTCGCTTCGGGTAACATCGCCCATTCACCAAGACGGGCGAACAAACGGTTCTGCATCTCGCTGGCGGCTGCCTTTGTATATGTGAGGCATAAAACCCGTTGCGGTTCGGTTCCAGCCAGCAACAGCCGCGCGACCCGATCCGTCAGAACGCGTGTCTTGCCAGAACCGGCATTTGCAGACAGCCAGGTTGATTGCACCGGATCTGCGGCGCGGACCTGCTTTTCACTGGCGGCACCAGACATCAGCCGACATCCTCCGGTTCGGGTGGATCACTCATTTGCCATTCTCCAAACCGCGCGAGGTGATCGTAATCGCCTTCGCGGCGCGACTCGAATACGGCACGGCGCGATGCATAGCCCGTTTCGCGGTGCTGATAAGCGCTGATCAGCAGATGAAGCTGATCCCAGACCTTTGCCAACAATTCAACATCAACTGCAGTTTCGCGTTCTTTGGCGTCTCCACCAAGTTGAATATAGGTTACCGCCGCCACCGCTCGGCGGCCCAATTCGGCAAAACCACCGCGTTCCGCCATGGCTGCCTCCAGCAACAGCTGTTTGTCAAATACCTCCTGTTGCTTTTTTGAAGGCGGCTCGCCGGTTTTATAGTCGTAGATATGAACCCGCCCGTCTTCCAGCATGTCGATCCGGTCGGGTCGGGCGGTTAGTGTGAATTTGCCACTTTCAAACGAAACAGAGCCGTTTTTTTCCAGGATTACCGGTGTGCCTTGGGCTTCACGCTGGGCTTCGGAAGCGATGAACTTGTCTGCAACGCGCGTAAGCTTGGCCAGCCAAATTCGCTGGGCGCTGGGCCAGGGAATTTCTGCAGATAGAACCGAACCGGCCAAGGCAATCAACCGATCCCGCGCCGCTTTCTCCGTTTCACCGCGCGGCCGCTGCCGGATGAAATCTTCGACGATCTTGTGCAAAACCTGCCCGCGCAGCCTGGCATCGGGCTGGGCGCGCAGCGGGTCGAGCGGCATGAGCTGCAGTATCCTGCGGGCGTAAATGGCGTAAGGATCGCGGATTAGGGTGCGA
>JAOUMG010000559.1 GCA_029881635.1 Paracoccaceae bacterium
TTCGATCAAGGGTTGTACGATATCGGCGCTGAATTCTTCCAACTGATCGTCTTCGCCCACTTGTGCAAGGCCTGCCGTGACTTCGGTTCGGTTTCTGGTTTCCTCGTTCAACGCAGCGGTCTCAGACAAGGTCGGTGCTGCCGGTTTAAGCGCATTTTTCTGTTCCTGAAGGCTCGGCCAGATCATCACGCCGATACCAATGGCAGCTATGGAGGCGGTTGCCGTCAAGGCGGCGCGGGGAGAGAGTTGGGATATCATGTTGCGTACTCCTGTCAGAAAGTCCGCCCGTCCGGGGCGGTCCTGACTGGGACGCGTCGAATTCGCTGTTTCTTGGTGACGGTTGAAATTTTCCATCGCCCGCCGCAGCGTTTCGGCCTTCGCGGAAGGGTCGATGACAGGGGGCGCTTTCAGCGCGGTGCGGAGTTTGTCGAATTCGTCGCTCATAGCATTTCCTCGGCCCGGGCGATTTCGCGCAGGCGTTTCTTGACCTCTGAAATCCGCCAGGCGACCGTACCTTCGGAAACGCCAAGGATTTCGGACGCCTCTTTCTGGCTCAGGTCTTCACCCAGCGTCAGGGCGACTGTGTCTCTCAGTTCCGGCGTAAGCCGTGCCATCGTAGTGATCAGCCAGTCCTGCGCCTCGGCGGCTTCGGCAATCTCGGCCTGCCGGGCGATTTCCCAGTCGCCCCATCCATCGGCGGCCTTCGTATGGGTTGCTCGGCGGCGACGGCGGTCATGGGCGGCGTTCACGGTGACCCGGTAAAGCCAGGTCGTGAACCGCGCCGCCTGCCGATAACTGACCAGCTTAGCGGGCAGGGCAAGGCAGATATCCTGTGTCAGATCCTCGGCCTCCGCCCGCATACCGGTCAGCCGGAAGGCCAGCCCGAATATCCTGTCGTAATGCCGCGCGAGAAGCGCCGCGAAGGCATCGCGGTCACCGGCTGCGGCGGCACTGGCCAGGGCTTCGTCCGAGGTTTCCATTCGCATTATGATAGGTGAGACGCGGGCGGGCCGGCAATCCTTGGCGGTTTGGTCAAAAAAACTGAAAGAGCGGCGAAATCGGTGTTGGGTTGTGCGAAATGCCAGTGTGTTTCGCAGTGAGGGAAGTTTTATATTATTGATATCAAAAGATATTCACTATTTCCCAATCAATATGTTCAGGATTTCCGTGGCCAAGAGGGAAAATGCGCTTGTGCCGGGCTGTCATTCGTCCATTCTTCGTTTGCCGTAGTTGCGTCACCTGCGGCCCCATCGGTTGACGATGGGTCGGCGACAGGAGGATACCGCCCCCATGCTGCAAAAACAGGCCTTTCCCATCGACAAAATCCACGTACCGGTCAAACGCGCCAAAACACTTGACCCTGCCAAGGTCGAGGCGATCGCCGAAAGCATGCTGGAAGAGGGTCAGACCACGCCGATCAGCGTCCGCGCCGATGGCGATCATTTCGTTTTGATCGAAGGCCTGCACCGGCTGGAGGCTCTGAAAGCGCTGGGCGAAGAAACGGTTGAGGGATATCTGGTTCGGGCGCGGCTGCATTGAGCGCAGCAATTAACCCTTGGCTGAGCGAGGGGTGCCAGACCGCGAAAGGCCAGTGTTCCGGCGGATCAAACCAGATAAGGAAAACATCTTGTGACGGAACGTGGCCCGCCGACCCTGGGCCACTGCGCATGACGGAAAGGGCAACATCGTGAAGGTACCGGCTTTCTTGTTGCTAATCTCGCTGATCGGCGTCGTGGTGGCATTGATATTGCCGGGATACACCGATCTGATTTTTGCCGCTGGTCCCGGTGCGTTGGCGAGCCTTTTTTTGTTGCTACGCGCCTATTTTCGAAATGTCAGGTCGAGACGCCGTTCGCGAAAGAATTACATCGTTATCGACGGGTCCAACGCGATGCACTGGAAGGATGGCACGCCCCAGATCTCTACCCTTAGCGAAGTCGTGGACCACCTCGCCGGTCTTGGTTTTACGCCGGGGGTGATCTTTGATGCGAATGTGGGGCATCTGGTCGCTGGAAAGTACCGGCATAACCGGGCAATGGGCAAATTGCTGGGGCTGGACGAGGACCGGGTGATCGTGGTTTCAAAGGGCAGTCCCGCTGATCCGACCATTCTGAAGGCGGCGCGGTTTTTGGGCGCGCGTGTGGTCACCAATGACCGCTACAGGGACTGGGCGGCGGCGCATCCCGAAGTCAATGAGCCCGGCTTTCTGATCCGTGGAGGATATCGGGAGGGCAGGCTCTGGCTGGAGGTTGGGGACAATAGCGCAGGGTGATGGGCTGGATGCGCTTCTACGCAGGCGGTTAGCAACGGTCGTATTGATATGCCCATCCGTATTTCGGCGCCGCGCTCTCAGCCGCGTCGTGGAAATGCGGCATTCATGAAACGGAAGAATTGACGAAGCAGACAGCACCTGTTCCAATCCTTTCAGGCTGCCAAATTACCTCGGGAAACGGGAAATTCCTTCATGACAAACAACAAGCGTATCGTCCTTTCCAGTGATCATGCCGCC
>JAOUMG010000560.1 GCA_029881635.1 Paracoccaceae bacterium
ACGGCTTTAACTCATCAATGCAGCGACACCGGGCAGGGTTTTGCCTTCCATCCATTCCAGAAATGCCCCACCTGCAGTCGAGATATAGCTGAAATCAGCCGCCACCCCGGCCTGATTCAAGGCGGCCACGGTATCGCCGCCCCCGGCGACCGAGATCATTCGTCCGGCCTTTGTCAGCTCGGCCGCTTTGGCGGCTGCGGCATTGGTGGCGGCATCGAAGGGGGAAATCTCGAACGCGCCGAGCGGCCCGTTCCAGATCAGGGTCCGGCAGGTTTCGAATACCGTGCCTATTTCAGCCACGCTGGCGGGACCGGCATCAAGGATCATGGCATCCGGCGGGCAGGCATCGGCGGGCATGACCTGGCTTTCGGCGCCCGCCTTGAATTCGCGTGACACGACAATGTCGACAGGCAGGTGGATCTGGCATCCCGCCTCATCCGCCTTGGCCAGAATACCGCGCGCGGTTTCTGCCATATCATGTTCGGCCAACGATGCGCCCACGCCAACCCCCTTGGCCACCAGAAAGGTGTTGGCCATGCCGCCGCCAATCACCAGATGATCGACGCGGGTTACGAGATTGCCCAGCAGGTCAAGCTTAGTCGACACCTTTGCCCCGCCCACAACTGCCACAACCGGACGTCGCGGATCGCCCAGGGCCAATTCCAGTGCCTTCAACTCCGCAGCCATCAGCCGCCCGGCACAGGCTGGCATCAGATGGGCTATCCCTTCGGTGGACGCATGGGCCCGGTGCGCCGCAGAAAACGCATCGTTGACGTAAACCTGCCCAAGCGCGGCCAAAGATGCGGCCATGGCAGGGTCGTTCTTTTCTTCGCCCGCGTGAAACCTGGTATTTTCGAGCAACAGCACATCGCCGGGCTGCATGGCCGCCACCGCCTGTTTCGCTGGCCCGCCGATACAGTCGCTGGCAAATGCAACCTTCTGTCCCAATGCGGCCTCAAGCGCAGGCAGGGTAACGGCCAGGCTCATTTCGGGTACAACCTGACCCTTGGGGCGGCCAAAATGGGCGATCAGAACCGGCTTGCCGCCTGCCGCCAGAATATCGCGGATGGTCGGTACGATCTTTTCGATCCGGGTGGCATCGGTGACAATTCCGGCAGTGACCGGCACATTGATGTCGACGCGCAGCAGAACCGCCTTGTCCTTCAGGTCCATGTCATCGAGGGTTTTCCAGCGCATCGAATTTTCCTTCGCAAGGGCCACAGGGCGGCGATCAAACGATCCCGGCCAGTTTGTCACCCAAATCACCCGAACTCCGGGTGAAGGTCAACGGGTCGTGGCGCTTTATCCTTTTCTTGGCGGCCCACAGCCATTAAAGCGTATTTCGATTTATGCGACCCAGAGCATTCCGCTTGGAGTGTCGCCGCCAACAAGCGTCTGGACCGCGACTGAAATTCAAAGGAGATACCCATGGCCGAGATCAAAGATCCAGAAAATACGATCATCCTCACCCTCAAGGACGGGCCGGTGGTGATCGAGCTGTTGAATGATGTGGCGCCTCTGCATACCGCAAGGATGAAGGAACTGGCCCGTGGTGGGCATTACGACAACGTTGCCTTCCACCGCGTGATCGAGGGTTTCATGGCCCAGACCGGCGACGTGGAAAACGGCAACATGGAAAAGAACTACAATCCCGGCCGTTCGGGCACGGGTGGGTCGGATTTGCCTGACCTCAAGGCGGAATTTTCCAAACTGCCCCATGCGCGCGGCACAATCGGCGCGGCACGGTCGTCAAACCCGAACAGCGCAAATTCGCAGTTTTTCATCAATTTCAAGGACAACGATTTCCTGAATGGCCAGTACACGGTCTACGGTCGGGTGATTTCGGGCATGGAGCATGTCGACAAGATCGCCCGCGGCGAACCGCCAGCGAACCCCGACCGGATGATCTCGGTCAAGGTCGCCGCCGATGTCTGATACGCGCATCTTCGTCGGCAGCGCGCTGGCCGCAGCTGCGGCAGTGGCAGGCGCGTTTTGGTGGTATTCCTATGACACCCAGCGCCCGCTCAGTACCGAGGATGGGCCGGGCCCAAACCTGGTAATCGAGGTGGCGGGCGAGGCAAACGGCAGCATCGTCATCGACCTTCTGCCTGATATCGCGCCCAAACACGTCGCCCAAGTGACCGAGCTGGCAAGGATCGGTGCCTATAACAATCTGGTGTTTCACCGGGTGATTGACGGTTTCATGGCGCAGACAGGTGATGTTCAGCATGGAATCGCGGGTGGCGACCTTAACCTTGCAGGGACCGGCAAATCAGAACTGCCGAATATTCCAGCTGAGTTTTCAGACACGCCCTTCCGCCGTGGCGTTGTGGGGATGGCCCGGTCCGCGCAACCTGACAGCGCTAATTCACAGTTCTTCATCATGTTTGCCCCCGGTGACTTCCTCAATGGCAACTATACCGTGATCGGCAATGTCATCTCGGGAATGGAGGTGGTTGACGCGATCAAGAAGGGCGATGCCGACCTTAACGGGGCCGTCATCGATC
>JAOUMG010000561.1 GCA_029881635.1 Paracoccaceae bacterium
CACCTTGAACGGGCCGGTGCCTACAGGCGCCAAACCATAGGCAGACTCGCCCATTTCCTCGAGCGCGCGGCCACTGATGATCGTCATGGCGCGACCGCTTGAGCGTTCCAGCGTCTTGGTCAGGAATGAGGCCTGCGGTTTCTCAAGGATGAATTTGACCTCAAGATCGTTCAGTTTCTCGACGCTCACCACATTGCTAAGAACGCGCGAATGGATCGACTTGTCGGGGTCCTTCGAGCGGTTGTAGGTGTAAAGAACGTCATCCGCAGTGAAGGCATCGCCATTGTGGAAGGTCACGCCCTCGCGCAGCTTGAAGGTATATTGCGTCCCGTCAGCGGTGACTTCCCAGCTTTCGGCCAGATCGCCTTCGCCGACCAGATCGCGGTTGATATGCATCAGCCCGCTGAGCACGTTCGAGGTGATCTGGAACTGCACGACCTGGTTGATCTGGGCGGGGTCCAGCGTGGCGATCTGGCCAACGCCGGACCAGCCGCAGGTGAGCGTGCCGCCTGATGTGCCAGCCGCCTGGGCGCTGCGGACCAGCCCGCCGGTCGGCAGCATGTTCGCCGCTGTCAGAGTTCCCGCCGCCGCCATCAGCCGCAATACGGCGCGGCGTTTCAGTTTCGGCCCGGACAGTTCATCCTGGGACAACCCAAACAGCGGGTCGCTGCGGTCAAAATCATAGGCGTCCTTCATTTCGGCATCAAGCTGTGCCTTGTGGCCGGCGGTCGGATTGTTGTGTTTTTTTTGGTCCATGTCAGATCTCCTTGTTGTGATCGGTTTGGTCTTATTGGTCACGCGTAAGAACAAGCGACCTTTCGCCCGTCTGCGGTGACGATGGTTGTGGGAGCTACGGATCGGCAGCCGTCCTGCACCTTGGGGCAGCGTGGGTGGAAGACGCAGCCTGACGGAGGGTTTGTCGGGCTGGGAACTTCGCCGGTGATGTAGGCATGCGGCCGTTGCTGCTCAATCTCAGGGTCTGGAACCGGAACAGCATCCAGAAGCGCGCGTGTGTAGGGGTGTTTGGGATCGGAAAAAATCGCATCTGTATCGCCGATTTCAACGATTTTCCCCAAGTACATGACAGCCACGCGATGGCAGATGTGGCGCACAACGCTGAGGTCGTGGCCGATAAACAGATATGTCAGGCCAAATTCTTGACGCAGGTCCTCGAGCAGGCGAATGATCTGCGCCTGAATGGACACGTCCAGCGCCGAGACAGCCTCATCACAGACGATGAATTCGGGGCGTAGCGCCAGCGCACGTGCGATCCCGACCCGTTGGCGTTGCCCGCCCGACATTTCATGCGGATAACGATCGGCAAGGTTTAGGGGGAGGCCGCACAGGTTCAACAGCTCTTTCACCCGCTGGGCGCGCTCGGGGAAGCGCGTGGCCCGGTCGTGGATCAGTATCGGCTCCGCGATGATATCGCCGACTGACATTCGCGGATTGAGCGAACTGAACGGATCCTGAAACACCGCCTGAACCTGACTGCGGTAGCTGGCGGCGCCCGAAGCGTCCAGATGGGTGATGTCCGTGCCTTCGTAGTGAATTTTGCCGCCCGTAGGGGCCTCAAGTTTCAGCAGGCATCGGCCGATCGTAGTCTTGCCACAACCGGACTCGCCAACCAGCCCCAAGGTTTCGCCGCGCCAGATATTAAAACTGACACCATCGACGGCTTTGACGTGGCCTACGGTTTTCTCGAAGATCGTGCCCTTGCGCACTGGGAAGTGCACCTTGAGATCCCTGACGGAAATGATCGTATCCTCAGTGGGTTCGGTAATAGGGGGGATGGTCGCCAATTTGCTCATGACGCCTTCTCCTGGTGAAGGGCCGAAATTTCCCAGCATGCCGAGCTATGATCATCGCCGACATCGATCATGGGCGGGGCCTGTTGAGCACATTTGTTGGTTGCGAAACGGCAGCGCGGCGCAAAGGTGCATCCGGGGCCAAGATTTGCCAGGTCAGGCGGGCTGCCCGGGATCGGGTCAATCTGGGTGCCACGCGCTTGATCCAGACGCGGTACCGAATTCAATAGCCCGATGGTGTAGGGATGGCTGGGGTTGCGGTAGAGGGCATGTGCGGTACCCTGCTCGACGATCCTGCCTGCATACATGACGTTTACACGATGGGCATATCGGGCGACGATTCCCAGATTGTGGGTGATGATGACCAGCGCGACGCCCATGTCTTGGCAGAGGTCCTTCATCAGTTTGAGAACCTGCGCCTGAATGGTCACATCGAGCGCCGTTGTCGGTTCATCCGCGAGGATCAGCTTGGGTTTGCACGATAACGCCATCGCGATCATCACGCGCTGGCGCATGCCGCCGCTCAGTTGGTGCGGGTATTGCGTCAGCCGGCCTTCGGGGTCCGAGATGCCGACCATCTTGAGCAAGTCTACAGCCCGCGCGTTGGCATCGGTTTTCGAAAGCTTCAAGTGCAGACGCATGGCCTCAGTCAACTGCCGCCCGATAGAGAGCACCGGGTTGAGGGAGGTCATTGGCTC
>JAOUMG010000562.1 GCA_029881635.1 Paracoccaceae bacterium
GGCCCCCGTTTTGGCGGCTACCTTCTGGAACGCGCACTGGGCGGTGCTGCGATGATCGTCGCCGAACCCATGCCGGTCCACCGCACCGGCGTGCTGACACGCGGCAATTTCCGCCATGGCACGGATGAGGTCATCCCGCATTTCCGCAAGATCACCGAACCGGTGAAAGAGGCGGGCGCCGTGATCCTCCAGCAGCTTTACCATATCGGCGCCCACGGCGATTCCGATCTCAGCTTCGCACCGCATTGGGGCCCTTCCGGCGGACCGAGCTATCATGACAGCGACGGGTCTCACGCCATGACCGGGGCCGAGATCGAAGAGCTGATCGAGGCCCATATCGCCGCCGCCATACGCTGTCAGAAGGCCGGGTTTCAGGGGGTGGAGGTCTGGGGGGCCTATCACTCGCTGCTCGATCAGTTCTGGACCCCCTGGTCGAACCGGCGCGACGACAAATGGGGCGGCAGTCTCGAAAACCGCACCCGCATGTCGCGCACCATCATCGAAGGCATTCGCCGCGCCTGCGGCGAGGATTTCATCATCGGCCTGGCCATCTCCACCTCCGACAGCCACGATATCCTGCTGCAGGGCGAGGCGCTGGCTGAAATCGTCGCCCTTCACGATGCCACCGGCCATATCGATTATGTCACCTGCGGCCATGGCGGCTATCTCGATTTCGAACGGCTGATCCCGACCTTTCTCTTTGGTGAAAAGCTGACCGCTCCCTTCACCGAAACGCTCAAATCGATCGTCAAACACGCCAAGATCACCTCCGAAGCGCATGTCCGAACCCCCGAAAACGCCGAATCCGTCATCGCCTCGGGCCAGGCGGATCTTGTCTCCATCGTGCGCGGCCAGATCGCCGACCCGCATCTGGCGCGCAAAACCACCGAAGGCCGGGCCGAAGACATACGCGGCTGCATTTCGTGTAACCAGATGTGCTGGGGCAGACGCAGCCGCGATTACTGGATATCTTGCCTGATCAACCCCTCGGCGGGGCGCGAATTCGAATGGGGCGGCGACCGGTTCACCCCGGCGCCGAACCCGCGCCGCATCGTCGTTGTCGGCGCCGGCCCTGCGGGGCTGGAGGCCGCCCGCGCCGCCGCCGAACGCGGCCACCGGGTCGATATATTCGAGGCCCAGCCCCGCATCGGCGGCCAGTTCCGGTTGGCGGGCGAACAGCCGCGCCGCGCCCAGATCCTCGACCTGATGGACTGGTATGAACGCCAGTTCGAAAAACTTCAGGTCCGCCTGCATCTGAACGCCTATGCCGATGCGGATGACATCCGCGCGCTGGCCCCCGATGCCGTCGTGCTCGCCACCGGTTCGCTGCCCGATCCCGACGGGTTCCAGCGCTGGCGGCCCGGCCTTGAACGCCTGCCCGGCATCGACAAGGGCGGTATCTGGTCCCCCGAAGAGGTGATGCGCCGCGAAGCCCGGCTGGGCGACAGCGTGATCCTTTATGACGAGGGCGGCAACCTGCGCGGGCTAGGCACTGCCTGGGCGGTGGCCGAACAGAAGAAAAAGGTCACCATCGTCACCGCCGATGCCTTTGTCGGCAAGGAACTGAACCGAACTTCCTCCGACATCTCGCTGCGCCAGCGGCTGGCAGGGCTCGGTGTGCGGATGCTGCCCGAACATATGATCGCCGAATGGCATGGCGACGGCGCCACTGTGGAAAACCTGCTGACCGGCGCACAGGAACGCATCGCGGCCTCAGCCCTCGTGATGGCCACCACCAACCGCGCCTTTGATCCGCTGTCCTCCGATCTGGCCGATATGGAAACCCATCTTATCGGCGACGCCGCCGCCCCCCGGCAGGCGCCCTATGCATTTCACGAAGGCCGAAAACTGGGACTGTCTCTCTGAAAGCCCTCACCAACCAACCGCAACAGGAAACCCAAAGCCGCCAGCACAGATCCAGCACTGCCTTGCAGCTTTCTTCTTTTCACAAATATTCCGGGGGTCCGGGGGCAGCGCCCCCGGCTCATGTTGCGAACATGAGCCCGGCGCTGTGCCCTGTTGGCAAGCCTGATCGATGCGATCTCGCCAGCGCCTTACCATTACCCGGACTTTGCAGGGCCGGGACGGCCAGGCACCATGATCGGCGGTGTCAGACCTTCAGATCATAGGTAACCCATTGAGTCTGCGTGGCCATCCGGTCATAGACAGCCCGCGCGCGGGCATTATCCTCGGCGGTAATCCAGCGGATGACGGACCAGCCTTCTTTGCGACCCTCCGCACGCACCGCCTCGATCAGGGCATCAACCACGCCTGTTCCGCGCGCCTCCGGCTCCACGTAGAGATCATCCAGAAACCCCCCGGTCGTTGCTGACAATGGGCGGGCGAAGGGGCGAAAATGCGCGAGGCCCAGCAAATGGCCTTGGGGTGTGATGGCGACCCGGCACTGGGTTTCGTGACCTGCATCATTGATCCAGCCCCAGACGGTCTGGTGCATCTCTGCTGTCTGGGTGACCTTGTAAAACTCGGCGTAGCCTTGATAAAGC
>JAOUMG010000563.1 GCA_029881635.1 Paracoccaceae bacterium
GCTATGGGCCACTGACAGTTGCCGCGGCACGCACAGGGTTGGCTGCCACAGCGCTGGTTGTTCTTGCCGTAATCCTGCGCCGCCCCTTACCGAAGATCTCGGTTGATCTGGGCCTCTACATCGCGGTTATCGGCGCATTGTCGACGGCGCTACCCTTCTTTCTTTTGTCCTGGGGTCAACAATATGTCCCCTCCGCCTTTGCGGGGCTATCGATGGCGGCGGTGCCAATATTCGTTTTGCCACTGGCACATATGTTCGTACCCGGGGACCGGATGCAATTCAGAAAAATCGCTGGTTTCGGGCTCGGATTTCTGGGGGTGATGTTTCTGGTCGGGGCAGATGCCTTTACCGGTGATGCGGCAATCTTGCCCCGGTTGGCCTGTCTGGGGGCCGCGCTATGCTATGCGGTATCCTCAGTTGTCACCCGGCGCTGTCCGCCGATTGACCCAGTGCTTCTCGCGGCGGCATCGCTTGTGGTTGGCAGCGTCCTGCTGATCCCGGCCATGTTGGCCATTGAGGGATTACCGGCAATGGCGGCACCAATCCCCATGGCGGCGATCGTCATACTGGGGCTGGTGCCGACCGCGCTCGCCACATTGATCCGGGTGCAAGTCATCCGGACGGCAGGGCCAAGCTTTCTGACGCTGGTCAACTATCAGGTGCCGCTCTGGTCGGTTCTGTTCGGCGTTTTGGTGCTGCACGAAGCGTTACCGGGGCATTTCTTCTGGGCATTGCTGCTCATCCTTACCGGGCTCGCCGTCAGCCAGCGGCGACCATAGTTGCGGATCTGGCATAGCCCTACTCGGCGCGATCAGGCGGCATCGGCGGGTCACTCAAACAGTTTTCGACGGCGATGAATATCTTGATTAGTTGCGACCCGAGATCATTCGGGCCCGCAGTTGATTTGTCGAAGCACATAAATTCAAGGAAGTCCCACCCGCACGCGGTCAACGTCAGATTCAACCTAAGCTGGAGTTACCAGAGTTGCAGGCGACCAATTTGATCAAATTATTTCCAATATGAGAACAGTTATCAGAATTCGAGTCGATTCTGTTTAATATGGACCGCTATCGATACCCCTCTTCAACTATGTATGAGCGGACCATGGCCACAAAAAACCCGCACCTGCCTGTTGGCAAATGCGGGCGCTGTACTGAGTGTTTAAAAGGATATCGGCCGCCTGTTCCGCGCCTAAGCTCAGTTGATGGGTGACAGCAGTTCAGGTGCCGTGACCAGCTGACGAACACCGTGAGAATGCGTTTCGTTAAAGACCACGTCTTCGGATGCCCATTCGCTAAGTGAGTTGATATCCAGTTTGGCACATTCCGGGCGCACGCTCCATGTCACCTGCAGAGGGGAACATACAGACTGGGAATATTTTGGCCCTGTCGTCGACCCAGCGAAGACAACAGGCTTGCCCGTCGCGGAGGGTAATGACCTTGGCTGGTGTAGCCCGCCGCTCATGTTGCCAACGTAGGCGAAGTCACGAAAATCAATAGCATTTTCGTCGTTCACTAGTAAGAAAACTTGGGTTTCGACCCGCAACTCTGGGTTGGCGCATGTATCGCTCAGGCAAGACCCCAAACCCTCACCCGGCGAGACATCACAAGACGAATGCACCCAGTGCACTTCAATTGTGTCACCAGGCTTTACCCCGTGAAAGGCGCCATCCGCATGGTCAGGTTCGGCCAGTTCGGCAGCGGTCAGGCTATCGGTCTCATTGCACTTGTATCCGCCATTTTCGCCATCTCCGGCAAACACGGAAAACCCAGGCCCCTTATGTTCCGCATTTGTGTGAGTATGGATATTACAGAGATTCATATCTGTCGAAGGTGGTGCCAGCGTGAAAATACGGGCATTGCTGCCCTCGATTTTCGAAATATCGCGCGGTGTCTGGGGGCCAAAGCCCTGGCACAGTTCCTGTGCCATAGCCGCCCCTGCCCCCGTCACAGACATGGCCGCAGCGAGGGTAAAACACGTTGCTTTGATCATTTTTTTCTCCCTGATTCGATAAGTGCAACATTTACGTGCACACCTATAAGCGGTAAAATTTTGACCTGTCATCATCAATTTTCACTGACCTGCGTGACAGCGTTTATTGATTAACCCGCTCTATCAGAAACCTGCCGACACCCGTATCAGCCAACCTGCGCAATGCGCCCGGCTCTTACCGGCGATGTGGCAAATGTCGTGCCATCCAATTGTGCAACTGGTCATTTTGCGATCGGCAGCGGGTATCGTTTCAGACCGCTGCTTCTACCGCCGCGACGATACCGTCGACAACTTCGTTCAAAAGCACTTCGTCTTCGCATTCCGCCATCACCCGGATCAGCGGTTCGGTCCCGGATTTGCGGATCAAAAGCCGCCCGCTCCCGTTCAGTTTTGCCTCTCCGCCCGAAATTGCCGCCTGAACCGCCGGAGCCTTCAACGGTTCTTTCCCGGCTCCGTAGCGAACATTCCTGAGCATCTGTGGCACGGTAACAAACTGCTGCGATAGTT
>JAOUMG010000564.1 GCA_029881635.1 Paracoccaceae bacterium
CGCGGTCATGCAGGCATAGGAGGCAGTGCCGCATGCAACCAGCGTCAGCCGGTCAAGCGTGGAGAAATCCAACTCGTCCGGCAGCAGGAGTTTGCTATCGGTGCAGTAATGCTTGATTGCATCGGCCAGAACGACGGGTTGTTCGGCAATTTCCTTGGCCATGAAATGTTTGTAACCGGCTTTTTCGATCCGGGTCTGGTCGATATTGATGCGCTGGACTTCGCGGTTTGCGGGGCGGTTGTTGCGGTCGTAGATTGACACCGACGACCTTGTCACCTCGACGACGTCACCATCTTCGAGATAGGACAGGCGGTCGGTCATTGGCGCCAATGCCAATGCATCGGATCCGATGAAGTTTTCGCCCTCGCCGTATCCGACCGCAAGTGGCGCGCCTTTGCGGGCTCCGATCATCAGATCGGCTTCGCCGTCAAAAATGAAGCAAAGGGCAAAGGCACCTTCAAGCCGCGCGACTGTTTTCTGAACCGCCTCCAACGGGGTGGCACCCTGATCAAGGAAATACCGGGTCAGGACCACAACCGATTCCGTGTCGGTCTGCGATTCGAATGACAGGCCCTTTGCCGCCATCTCTTCGCGGATGTCACGAAAGTTTTCGATGATGCCATTGTGAACGACGGCCACATTTCCCGACCGGTGGGGATGGGCGTTGGGTACAGTGACGCTGCCATGTGTCGCCCAGCGGGTCTGGGCGATGCCGGATTTTCCGGGAAGGGGGTCATGGACCAGAAGGTCGGACAGGTTCACCAGTTTGCCAACTGCGCGGCGTCGGTCAAGTCTGCCTTCGTTGATCGTGGCGATGCCGGCGCTGTCATAGCCCCGGTATTCCAGCCGTTTGAGCGCCTCGACCAACAAGGGGGCAACCTCATGGTTGCCCAGCACACCTACAATACCGCACATTATTCGGACTCTTTCTGCCGTTTTCGTTTGTCGGCTTTGAACTTTTCGAACAATTTTCTTGCCAGCCCTGGTTTATTGACCTGTGGTGCACGGCCAAGTGCCAGCGCCTCTGTCGGCACATCTTCGGTAATGACGGAACCCGACGCGGTCATGGCCCCGTCACCGATTGTAACTGGCGCTACCAGCATAGTATCGGACCCGATGAAGACGCGCGCGCCGATCTCGGTACGGTGTTTCGATACGCCGTCGTAATTGCAGGTCACAGTACCGGCGCCGATATTTGAAAACTCTCCGATATGGGCATCGCCAAGATAGGTCAGGTGACCCACTTTCACGCCTTCGTCGAGGATGGTGTTCTTGATCTCGACGAAATTGCCGACATGGCAATCTTCGGCCAGCTCTGCGCCCGGCCTTAATCTGGCAAATGGCCCGACTGTCGCACCACGCGAGATGTGACAGCCTTCAAGATGACAAAAGGCACGTATCTCGGCGCCGGATTCGACGGTGACGCCGGGTCCGAACACAACATTCGGCCCGATGGTTGCGTCGCGGCCGATGGCGGTGTCAAAGGCGAAATACACGGTGTCGGGGTCATGAAGCGTGACCCCGTTTTCGAGGGCCTCGGCGCGGGCACGGGCCTGAAACACCTTTTCGGCGTCGGCAAGGTTCTGGCGGCTGTCGATCCCCAGGGTTTCCGCCTCGGCGCAGGTTTCCGCGACAACGCTGTACCCCCGAGAATGGGCAATGCCGACGATGTCGGTCAGATAGTATTCACCAGAGGCATTGTCGTTGCCCAAGGCACCGATCAACTCGTTCAATAGCGCCGCATCGCAGGCCAACACACCGCTGTTGATCAGGGTAATCGCCTGTTCCGCCGGGCTCGCGTCCTTGAACTCCACAATTCGCGTCAGCTTGCCGTTTTCCACCACAAGCCGGCCATAGCGCTGCGGTTTGCTGTCGGTGTGAAACCCCAGAACCGTGACATCGGCTTGTGAGTTTGCCAGCTTTTCAAGCGTTTCGAGGGTAATAAAGGGCGTGTCGCCGAAAAGAACAATGACCCGTCCGGTAAAGCCACCAAGGGCTAGCAATGCCTGTGCAACAGCATGACCGGTTCCGCGCTGTTCGGTTTGGGTGACGGTTTCGGCGTTTTCGTCAAATGCGAGCGCTGCCCTGCGCACAGCGTCACCGCCATGGCCTACGACAATGATCGTCCGCTCCGGTTCCAGGGCTTCGGCTGCCCGCATTGCATGATGCAGCAATGGCGCGCCCGCCAACCGGTGCAGCACCTTTGGCAGGTCGGAATTCATCCGGGTTCCCTGGCCAGCGGCAAGAATAATTAAGGCTGTCGCCATCAATGTGCTCTTTCCTTCAACTCGCGCCCGTTTTACCGAAGGGTCAAAGCACCGCAAGGGGCAGGGGCATCAAAACTCCTTTCGGTACGTTACATTAGTCCGGTCCGCCCGGCGAGGAGAGAGAATGCGCACGGTTATCTTTGATCTCGACGGGACTTTGGCTGACACGTCCGCCGACCTGATTGCCGCCGCAAATGCCTGTTTTCAAAGGCTTGGCAAGGGTGACATGC
>JAOUMG010000565.1 GCA_029881635.1 Paracoccaceae bacterium
AGCCTCATGCCCCATTTGCATCTTCTTGGTGGCGTTAGGGGTGAAAACTTCGGCAATGCCGGTTGCTGCCTGCCCGAGTGCGGTGGTGGCAGTCGGCCCGCCGATGACACGTGATATCAAGCCCATTTTTTGCATCTTTCGCGGTGCTGGTCCTCAGTCAGGTGAAACCGGGGTGAGATGAATTCTTCTGCGCGGGTGATCCAGCCGCCTTTACCGCCATCGCGGCGCCGGGCAAATTTGCGGCTGGCCGGTCGGGCATCGGCGAGCGCGTAGTAATAATTGCGACGGGCAATCCCATAGGCATCAGCGATCAGATCGGCGGCAGCGGCGGCAGCCTTATGTGCGGCGGCGATGGTTTGGGGGCCGATAGCGCCATCGGCGGCCAGATCATGGCCCATGTCGGCAAGTAGCCGTTGCAATACCTTCACGGCATTCGAGCCGGCATTCACGTACATATCAAAAACCGAAACCTGCAGCGCATCAGGCAGTGCGCTGATACGCGGGCGTTGCCAGTAATGCTCAACAAATATGGTTTCAGCTTGCTCCCGAGTCAGGCGCTTCACATCCGCATGGGTAATCCTGCCATCGCCGGTCAGGTCGAGACCGAGGCGCCGCATGGTATGGATCGTGACACCGTATTTTGTGGCCCCTCCGGGATCGTCGGGGTCGTTCACATAACCGCCCTCGCGGGCGATTATATCCCTGGCAATTTCGGCAACACTTTGCATGGTCTGACCCCCGAAGAAACCGGAGCCAAACCTGCGGAAGAAAGGTTAATTCGTCGCTGCGCCAGCGTTCGGATCGACATAGACGCCTTGTTCCTTCAAGGCATCGATCACTTCGCGCGGCATATATGTCTCGTCATGTTTTGCTAAAATTTCAATGGCTTCGAAGGTTCCGTTTACAAGCTTTCCGGTGGCTATCATGCCTTGGTTTTCAGCGAAAAGGTCGGGAAGCACCCCCGTATAACGAACCGGGACAGAAGCGGCACCATCGGTTACGCGAAATGTGACAGATGCGCCTTCACCGCGTTTCAGTGTCCCCACTTCCACCAAGCCGCCCAACCGGAATGTTTCGGATGCAGCAGGCGCCTCGGCGATCACCTCGCTTGGCGCACGAAAAAACTGCAATGCATCGGGCGCTGCCAGATAGAAGGCGACAAAGCTGGCCACCATAGCCACGACGGCCAAGACAATGACCTGAATGCGCCTTTGTTTTTTTAATCCCTTCATGGCTTGCTCACGGAAAAACCGGCGACAAGGTCAGGCCTGCGGTTTCGTCAATCCCCAACATGATGTTGGCGTTCTGCATGGCTTGCCCGGATGCGCCCTTCATCAGGTTGTCGAGCACAGACACAATGATCAGCCGCCCATCCACGCGGTCAGCGACCACACCGATATGGCAAAGGTTCGATCCCCGGACATGGAGCGTCGAAGGATGCTTGCCCAGCGGCAGCACTTGCACAAAGGGTTCGTTGGCGTAATAGGCTGCCAGCGCTTCCTGGGCACGCGCAGCATCGCCAGCGGCATAGATGGTGGCCATCATGCCACGGCTCATCGGCAGCAGATGCGGCGTGAATGTCGGCGCAACCGGTTTGCCGGCAGCCAGCGACAGCTCCTGATCCAATTCGCCCATATGGCGGTGATGGGCAACGCCGTAAGCGGAAAAGCCGTCATTGACCTCGCAAAACAGGTTACCCTCGCGCAGGGCCCTGCCTGCACCGGACGTGCCGGATTTCGCGTCGATAACGATCCCGTCCGCCGCAATGGCCCCTGCGCGCAGAAGCGGGATGAGCGGTAGAAGCGAGGTCGCGACATAACAGCCGGTGTTTGCGGTGATGCGGGCCTTTTTGATCTGCTCACGGTAAACTTCGGGAAGGCCAAAGGCGACTTCGGGCTGGATATCCATCGCCGTGTGATCGAGCCCGTACCATTTCTTGTAGGCTGCTGCGTCACGCAGCCGGAAATCGGCTGAGAGGTCGACGATCTTGACGCGCTTGTCGAGCCCTTGGGCGAAACTGTGGGTCAAGCCGTGTGGAAGCGCGCAGAAAGCAAGGTCGATGCCGGAAAAGTCGATTTCCTCGATGGTCGTCAATTTCGGCAATGTGAGATGACGCAAGTGAGGGAAAACATCGGCCATTTCCTGCCCGGCTTTTCGGTCGGCGGAAAGTGCCGCGATCTTCATCGTCGGATGGGTGGCGATAAGCCGGACAAGTTCTGCACCGGTATAACCGGATGCTCCGAGGATGGCGATTTGATGCGGCATTCTGACCTCACTCTGGGTAGGATTGTTTGATGTCCGACTGGGGGGCGGCTTTCAACTGTTTTCTTTGTCGCGGTTGGGCGGACCGGGAGGGTACGGGGCGTGATCTTCAGAGGTTTCACCTGCGAAACGATTTCCAACCATTTGATAATAATTACTTTATATCTCCCCAACCGAATGGCGTTTCATGCCAGCAATACAATGCCGTTAGTACGGAGACAGTGTTCATCTCAA
>JAOUMG010000566.1 GCA_029881635.1 Paracoccaceae bacterium
AACTCTGGATCTAGCGAAGGTAAGGGAGTACCTCGAAAGCCTATTGCCTACACCTATTTGAAATCGACTGCTGCCCAAGCCGATCCATCGAAGCGAGCAACCCTATTCATTCCGGATGCTATCAGTTGGGTTTCGTCGGCCCAGAGTTCGTAGGAATAGACCTTCTCTTTGAATGGCACCACTTCGTTGCCTGCAAGCTTTTCAAGCCCGCGGAAACCAGCCCCGAAATACCAGTCTCCTCGGTACTTCGCGACACAGAAATACTTTCGCTGGTCGGGTGTGTCATAGACGATGAGATCACCGTCATAAAATTGCGCACAAAAGCCACGCGCGCCACACATAATGATGGTGTTGGAGCTAAGCGGTACGATCCGGTAGATATCCATCGAGATCGGTAAGTCAAACCGGACCCATTCATCATTATCGCGCCGGTACAATCCACCGCGATCACCGCACGCAAATATAGTCCCATCGGGCGCCGTAGCTACCAAGTAGATGTCTTGCGCCCCAGTGACGGGCATGTCGGTCAAATTGGTGCCATCAAAATACCCGATATAACCATTTAGTCCAATTACATAGACGCCTTTCTTTGCATAGCAGAGTTTTGTGAAACTGTGACTCGTTTCAATCAGAGTACGAGGGTTAGCCGGGGCACCTACCTGCAATGTGCCACCGGACAGCGCGATGTAAAACTCTTTGTCCGCGGCCTTTGAAAGTGAATATATCCAAGTCTTGATGTCAAACGCCGGGCGTGGTGGATCGACCCCGAAACTTTCTGAAACCATAATCTGACTTCGATGCAGGTCGCGGTCCTCATTTGATTGCACTGTAAGACATGCCAGACCTGACTTGCCATATGGGAAAGCTTCCAGAACATCTGTGGAAAAGCCTTCGGCATCGCGATAGCGTTCTTCTTCCATAATCACACCTGAACTGGGACGGCTGTTGGCGGCGCCGGCATGTCGCCGTCACCCGGTACGCGCAGTGGCGTTTTTTCAATTTCTGCCTTCGTCTTCTTGGGATCAGAACACCTTTCAAGGTGGTCGTAAATCACTGCCTCAAGGCAATCCATCACCTGATCTTTCTTTGCTTCTGGCGTCACGTCTCTGATTTGGTCATGGTCTTCACGGATCGAGGCAAGCTCTGAGTCGATTGCCTCCTTCGCCGTTGGCTGCCGGAAAGATCCGGTAGGCTTTCCATTTGCGTCCTTGATCGCTAGCGATGCTTTGAAAGCCTCTTGCTTGCGGGTTTTTTTGGCATGCTCGGTCGTGGTGCCATGACTTGGTCCATCCATGCAAAGGCAGGGTGCGGTGTTGGCGCTGTAATTCGGAAATCCGGCGATACTGTTGGCTCTTGAACCGCGCTTATTCTGCATCGTCGCGTTGCCGAGCATATGCTCTGACTCCATTCCCGTAGACTTGTAGTCGCATGATTTTTTCTTGTCAGAGTGCTTGTGCAGCGCAATGTTCAATTCGATAAACAACGCTTTGCAATCAATGCCGCTGGGGTTGATCGAGGCCAGATGCGGCCATGTCGGGGTATTGCCGGGCAATGACCCATGATTGTTTGTGGCAAGATCGGACATCCGGATTACCGGCTCGCCATCGAACTTCACATCGTTGGACCAGGAGTTGAAATAGCCCTTGCCGGTGTTTTTCGAAGTAATGACACCCTTCTTAGCGGCGCATCCTGCTTCGGTCCCACTAGTCTTAGACAGATCGGACTTGTTCTTGATGTTGACGGTTTTCCCACCAATCATCACTGTTCCTGTTCCGCTTTCTGTGTCCCCGCCCATCCCGAAGCTCGGATAGGGGATCGGCACGCCCGGCGGTGTCGCCGGGTTTTCGGGCGGGGTGAAGCAGACGTCAGGGAAGGCGGCGATGGTCTTCGCATCGACCGCCTTGCCGGAAATCTCCAACCCATTGGCGAAGACATTCGACATCAGCCGGCCCTCCGCACTTCGTGCAGCACCGCCGCACCGCAGGCGCCGTCATCGCCCGAGGCCTCAAGCAGAACCGGACTGCCGCCGGCATAGCCTTTTTCGGCCGCCGTCAGCGCCAAGCCAAGCATTAAGGGTACCACTGCCGACCCGACATTGCCGATGTTCTCCCCGGGGCTCCAGAGGTCCTGAAACTCCTTGCGCCCGCGTTCGAGACGCAGGCACGCCAGGTTGGACTGCTTGAAGAAAAACTGCTCGCCGATCAGATCAGCAATCCGGTACTCGACATGGGCTAGATCGACATTCGCCTCGTCCAACGCGGCCTTATAGGCCGCGGTCATCCCATCGCCACGCAGCGGCAAGTGCAACCCGTCCTCATCCAGACCATTGTAAATAAACGCCTCTTCCCGCGCCAAG
Source organism: Paracoccaceae bacterium (assembly GCA_029881635.1). GTDB lineage: Bacteria > Pseudomonadota > Alphaproteobacteria > Rhodobacterales > Rhodobacteraceae > Albidovulum. Next base: position 2,357 of record JAOUMG010000566.1, read on the forward strand.
CCGAGGCCGGCTAACCGCAGCCCGCCCTTTGTGGCGGAGCAAAGCACAGCGCCAGCGGCCTCGCCTGCGATAAAGCCGTTGGCATTGTCGGGCGTCAGCAGGCGGTCCTGAGCGAGATAATGCGCCACCGCTCCGCCGG
>JAOUMG010000567.1 GCA_029881635.1 Paracoccaceae bacterium
TGTGTAATTGCGAACCGGTCGAAATGACGATTGACGACGGTGTGACGATTGTCGTGCAGGCGGGCAAGGCGCCGATCATCAATGGGCAGCCGGAAAAGCTGATGCGGGTTGGGTGCGGATCGGCGGCCATCGGCATGTTCGCCGCACAATGGGTGGGTCATGTCGATGAGGTTGTTGTCGTCGATGACCACATCACCGGGGTTTTGTCCGAACATCAGGCAGGCAAGATGCTGGATGTGCCGCCGACGGGGATCAGGGTAAAGGGCCGTCGGTCGACGCCGGGGCGGTACTTTCAAGTGGCCGATCCGGGAACGGGTTGGGGCGGTACCAACATTGACGATCCGCTGACCATCCTGCGCGATGTGGACAGCAAAGTGGCGTGGCCGGGGCTGCGGCTGTTCATGGTATCCACGACAGGTGAGCAATACGCTTATTATGAACTGGATGAAGCCCTGGTGCCGATACTGAAACCTGCGCCGGAGGCGGTTCGTGCCTCCGCTGAACGGATCGCGGAGAATTGCGAACCTTCGGTCTGCTCAGTTCTTTTCATGGGGGGGGCCGGGGGATCGCTGCGTGCAGGGGTCACTGAAAACCCGGTGCGCCTGACGCATTCGGTCAAGGCGTCGCTGACGCGTGTATCTTGCGGCGGATCGGACGCCTATGTCTGGCCCGGTGGCGGGATCACGGTAATGGCTGATGTGCTGGGAATGCCCACGAATGCCTTTGGTTACGTGCCGACACCGGCGTTGGTCGCCCCCATCGAATTCACGATGACACTGGCGGATTATGAGGCACTGGGCGGGCATATGAAATCTGTCAAACCCATAGAGAATGTAATCACCGATGCCGTGCGCAGGGTAGGGCGCAAGCTGTGAGCGGACCGTTTCAGGCCCTGCTGGACGGCGGTGCGCGGCTGCATTTGCAGCATGGGCCGATTGACCTGATTATCGGCGCAGAGCCGTTGTCCGGCGGCGACCGTGGGCGCGCCTTTCGCGCTGCCGCGGCGCGGTTTTCGACAGTGCTGGATGAACTGGTGGCCGAATTGCCGTTGTTGAGCACAGAAATCTCTGCTGCGTCGCCGACCCCAGAAGGGGCAGTGGCGCGGCGGATGGACCGGGCGGTTCGCCGCTTTTCCCCGGCCTTCGCGACGGCCATGGCCGCGGTCGCGGGGGCCGTTGCAGACGAGGTTCTGGCGGCGATGCTGGCCGTGGGTCCGTTGGCGCGGGCATATGTCAATAATGGCGGTGATATTGCGCTGCACCTGACGCCGGGGGCAAGTTTTTCGCTGGCGATCGCGGGGCTGGATGGGGCCGATCTGGGCCGCATCAGCGTGAAGGCATCAGACGGCATCGGCGGAATTGCCACCAGTGGGCAGGGTGGGCGGAGCCTGTCTTTCGGGATAGCTGACAGTGTGACGGTTTTGGCCCGTGATGCGGCGACGGCGGATACAGCAGCGACGCTGATTGGCAATGCCGTCGATCTTCCCGGCCATCCGGCGATACGCCGCCGGCCAGCTGCCGAGATGCGGAGCGACAGTGATCTGGGTGACCGGTTGGTTGTGGCTCATGTCGGGCCCCTCTCGGCCGGGGAGATCGGCGCGGCCTTGCATGCCGGGGCGGATCTGGCCGAATGTTACCTGAAATCGGGTTTGATCGCGGGTGCCGCGCTGTCGCTGCGCGGGTCCGAACGGATAATTGGTGGGTTGGCCGAGACCACCCCGATCAGGATGGAAGGGATGGAACATGCCTGAGGTCGAACTGCGGAAGTTGCAGGTCGTGGTTGAGGAAACTCACCATGAAGGTGGCCCCGTCGCCGCGACGCCATATCGACGGGCGGCAGTGCTGGCGGTGATCAGGAACCCTTTTGCCGGGCGGTATGAGCCCGAGATTCAGGGCTTCATGGATGATCTGCGGCCGCTGGGCCTGACAATGGCGCGGCGGCTGGTCGATGCTCTTGGCGGCGCCGACAAGATCGAAGGCTATGGCAAGGGCGCGATCATCGGTGTCGACGGGGAGTTGGAGCACGCAGCCCTTTGGCACGCGCCGGGCGGCTATGCGATGCGCGAGCTGATCGGCGGGTCAAAGGCGATTGTGCCCTCGACAAAGAAGGTCGGTGGGGTGGGGGCGCGGCTGGATGTGCCGGTGACCCATATCAACGCAGCCTATGTGCGCAGCCATTTTGATGCGATGGAGGTTGGACTAAACGATGCCCCCCGCGCCGATGAAATGCTGCTGGCTTTGGTGATGACAACCGGTCCGAGGGTGCATTCTCGCTCGGGTGGGTTAGAGGTGTGGGATATCAAGGGAGAGGACGGGTTGCGATGAGCGCAGAGATCAGGAAAACCGCTGTCTGGGTCGAGGAAACACACAGTGAGATTGGCCGCGTGATCGCGCCGCCGACACGCAAGGCGGTGGCAGTGGCGGTGATCGCTAACCCCTTTGCCGGGCGCTATGTCGAGGATCTGACGCCGCTTATGGATATCGGTGCAGAACTG
>JAOUMG010000569.1 GCA_029881635.1 Paracoccaceae bacterium
CTTTCCACCACAAGTCACCCTGATCGAAGAGGGGCAGGCGGCGGATTTTCTCCATGTTGTCACCGATGGGACAGTTGAACTTTTTGCCCGTTGGAACGGCAAGGAAACCACCATGGCCGTTCTACGCCCGGTATCCACATTTATTCTGGCGGCCTGTATCAATGACGCACCATACCTCATGTCAGCGCGAACACTTGTACCCAGCCGCATTGTGCTGATCCCAGGCAGTGACTTGCGCACGGCTTTCGGCTCTGACGCTGCCTTCGCGCAGGCCATCGTACGCGAACTCGCGGGGTGCTACCGTAGCGTCGTGCGCCACGCCAAGGATCTGAAACTGCGCGCCTCGCGCGAACGGCTCGCCAACTACATCCTGCGCCAGTCGCGCCAAAGCGGTGGGGTGGGGCAGTTCGACCTGCCGCTCGAAAAGCGGCTTCTGGCCTCCTATCTCGGGATGACGCCGGAAAACCTTTCACGGGCGCTCAAGGCGCTGCGCGGTGACGGGGTGACGGTCGAGGGAATGCAGGTCACCATTACCGATCCCAAGGCGCTGGATCGCGTTGCATGCGCCACGCCGCTAATAGACGGGCCGGACCATGGTTCATTTAATGACTAACGCCCCAAAAGGTAAATTCATCCAATCGCGACGCTGACGCGAGAAACAAGGGACAGGCATGAAAATCATCCGCACCGATCAGGAGCTTGAGACGCCCTGGCTTGACGCCGAACTTCGCAAGCGCGGCGATCTTGTGCTTCTGCCGGATGGCATCAGCGAAAAGGCATTTATCGAAGAGTCCAGGAACGCCGACCTCATCTTGATGTGCTACACGCCCGTGACGGCGGCGGTGATCGATGCGGCCGAATGCCTCAAAGGCATTGTCAAATATGGCGTGGGGATTGACGCCATCGATATTCCGGCGGCCATTGCCAAGGGCGTCCCTGTCGTCAACATCCCCGAATATGCCGAAGAAACAGTGGCAGAAGGCGCCTTCGCCCTGATGATCGCGCTGGCCAAGAAACTCGTGCCCCTCGACCGGCAGATGCGGGCGACGGGCTGGGCCTGGCCGACGCAACGCTGGATGGGCAGCGATATCGCCGGCAAGACTGTTGGCATTGTGGGCCTCGGCAAGATCGGCAAAAGCTTTGCGCGTATGGCCGGGCAGGGGTTCCGTGCCCGCGTCATCTCCTACACGCCGGGTATGTCGGCGGAAGAGATGGCAGAATACGGGGTCGAGAAGGTCGATGACCTGCACGACCTGCTGGCGCAATCCGATTTTGTCTCGCTCCACTGTACTCTCAACGACACCACCCGACACATCATCGGCGCAGCAGAACTGCAGGCCATGAAGCCCACGGCCTTCCTCATCAACTCGTCCCGCGGTGCGCTGGTGGACGAGGCTGCATTGGTCGCAGCACTGACAGAGGGACGCATCGCGGGCGCGGGGATCGATGTATTCTCCGCCGAACCCCTCAGCCTTTCCGGCCACCTCATGAGCCCGCTTTTCACGCTCCCCAATGTCCTGATGCTGCCGCACCTGACCTTCTACACGGCAGAAGCGATGGAGCGCCTGGAACGCGAAACCCTGGAACGCTGCGACGAGGTGCTGGAAGGGCGGCCGGTGCTGGTCAAATCCCATGACCCCCGTTTAAGGGCGCAGGCCAAGCGAGTGCGGTTCCCGCAAGCGTAGGATAATGCCACCCCCGGCAACCGGAACGGCAGTTTTGCGAGACTTTCTAGTCGATCGCTGCACTGGCAAAAATCTCGTTTTGCGGGTCAAACGGTTCTCACGACACATCGAGTCGCAAACTGAATGTCAATGGCAGCCTTTCATCGATACTATTGGTATCGGAGAACCACACAGGATTGCTAAATGGCCGAAGTCGGGAAAACACCGGCGATCCCGAAGGGGTCTGTCACTCTTGCAATTGTTCTCAGCCTTGCTTCCCTTGTATTTTTTGACCTGATGGGACTGGTCATCAAGCGTCTGTCCGCCGGTTACACCGCGGCGGAACTGTCCGCGTACCGCAATATCTTTGGACTGGTGCCCAGCCTTATCGCGCTTTGGTCATCGCCAGCCTGGCACCGGAATGGGCGACGCCTGCGTGTCCGCCAATGGGGCCTGATCTGTGCACGGGGCCTGATCGTCACCTTCGCACAGTTGATGTTCTATCTTTCGCTGGGTCTGATCGCCTTTGCGACTGCGACGACAATTTCCTACTCCGGCGGGCTTTTCATGACTGCGTTTGCTGTGCTCCTGCTGGGTGAGCGGGTGGGCCTCATCCGCTGGATCGCGGTGTTGATTGGCTTTGTCGGCGTTTTGATGGTGATGGGGCCGGGGCGTGAGACATTTACTTTGGCGTCCCTCTTACCAGTTGGCGCAGCTGCGCTCTACGCGCTGACTGGAGTGACGGCCCGGTTGATTGACGAGGAAGTGCCAAGCGCATTGGTCAATCTGTACTCCACGGGCTTTGCCGTTGTCGGATCGGTGGTG
>JAOUMG010000568.1 GCA_029881635.1 Paracoccaceae bacterium
TGGGGATCAGATCGGACATATAGTGCAAACTATCGGCTGCAACCACGCGGTTGCCCGTCCGGCGTGCCACCCGTCGTTGCCACAATATCAGCGCGAATGTCAGGAAGATTGAAATCACCATGACGAGAATGCCGCGTTCTTCGGATGCAAGCGCCGTTTGATGGCCGGTCAATAATCTGCTGATCGCAGCCCAGCTGATCACAACCGAGGCCACCACCAGAAACACCGATTGCGCCAGTGCGGCCAGATCTTCCACAGACGTGTGGCCAAAGGCGTGGTCATCATCCGCTGGCCGCGCTGCATAGACAATCGCCATCAACCCACCCAGCGACATCATCAGATCAAGGCTGCTATCGGCAAGAGACGCCGCCACCGACAGCGCCGATGTTGCCCCGAGCGCCCACAGTTTCAGGCTCACCAACGTGACCGCGACACTCACCGAAGCGACCCCAGCGGAAAGGTTGAGACCTGTTGTGCCGTCCGATTTGGCCATTCGATGTTTCCAATTCTGGCCCCAAAGACGGGCCGGATCTTTCAGATGTCGGCTAAATTGCCAACCTGTGTTATTCGCGGGTTTCTTCCGGGCTAACGCCCCAAAGCTCTGATTTGCGTACCCAGCCCTTTTCACCGCCCGCCGCAATTCGGCACCAGTCTATCGTACATTCCAAAAGACGGGCGATGACCCCGGCCTCGGCCTTGGCTTTGACCGGCGCCTCCGCCGCGGGCTGGGAACGGATTTCTGCGCTCTCGCGGTCAACGATGACAGTTCGGGCACCGGATAAAAGGCTGTAGTGAATCCAGCCGCCCTGCCCTTCTCTGTCTTCGACCCGGCGCCAGTTGCCAAACTCTGCAGTTACCCTCAGCGGCATGTCGCGGTGGCGGAAAACCCAGTCGATCCGGTGGCTAAGGCTGGGACCTCGCCGCACGTTTCCTTCGGCCGCTTTCAAGGACACAAAGCGCGGTATTGGCAGATTGGTGACGGTTCCGCGCAATTCTTCTGCACTAGAAATGCCGCTGCCACAGGCTGAAAATACCGTCAAAGCAGCAATCCGCGCCCAGTAATTCATTGTTTTCTGTGACATAGGCTGCCTGCCTGCGATCTGCGCCAAATATGCACCTGATTTTCAGGGCTTGTGACTCGCCCCGTTCGGCGGCACTTTGCCAGTATGAGACTGCCGATGGAAGAGAGGAGAAACATCCCATGTCATCCGCGCGTCTGAGTGTTGTCGTCACGCGACGTTTACCCGAGGTTGTTGAAACCCGGATGAAAGAACTTTTCGATGTCAGTCTGCGTGACCCTGACACGAGAATGAGCCGCGAAGAACTTTCAGCAGCGGTTCAATGTGCGGATGTTCTGGTTCCTTGTGTTACCGATCAGATTGATGCCAATCTTTTGGCCAGAGCTGGCGAGCGGTTGAAACTGATCGCGAACTATGGCGCGGGGTTCGATCATATCGATGTCGCATCAGCCCGTCAGCGCGGCATACTGGTGTCGAACACGCCGGGCGTTGTGACCGAGGACACAGCCGATATGACCATGGCGCTGATTCTGGCCGTAACGCGCCGGATACCCGAGGGGCTTGCCGTCATGCAATCGGGCAGCTGGCAAGGCTGGGCCCCGACAGCTTTCATGGGCGGTCGTGTCGGTGGACGGCGGCTGGGAATTCTGGGAATGGGGCGGATCGGGCAGGCCGTGGCAAGGCGTGCACAGGCCTTTGGGATGCAGGTTCACTATCACAACCGCAAGCAATTGCGCCCCGAGGTCGAGGCGGAACTGGGCGCCACCTATTGGGAAAGTCTTGATCAGATGGTGTCGCGGATGGACGTGATTTCCGTCAACTGCCCGCACACACCTTCGACTTTCCATCTGATGAATGCACGCCGTTTGAAGCTGATGAAGCCGACAGGGGTGATCGTGAATACCTCACGCGGCGAAGTGATCGATGAAAATGCCCTGACAAGGATGCTGCGAACGGGTGAAATTGCCGGGGCGGGCCTGGATGTTTTCGAACACGGGCACGAGATAAATCCGCGGCTTCGCGAATTGAAGAATGTGGTGTTGCTGCCCCATATGGGGTCGGCGACGGTTGAAGGGCGGGTTGAGATGGGCGAAAAGGTCATCATCAACATCAAGACCCATGCCGACGGCCACCGCCCGCCAGATCTGGTGGTGCCGGGAATGCAGTGAACATGTGAAAATCGCTGGGTTTCACGGCAGTGAAAGCTACTATCCTATTGATAGATAACAAAAAATATATGAAACTCGCCAAACCTTGGTAGGTTTCGTAGCAATAGATTCGTGAACGACTTCGGTCGTTTTACGGTTGTTCGCGCAGACACAAAGCCGTCGGCAAATGTTCGAATTCGGTCGTCTCGATATGTGAAGGCCGGTCTTTCTTGGTGCAGCCGGTCCCTACCCACCGGACGACAGCGGTAAAAGTCGGGTCGCGAAGCTCGTCGCCAGATCACCCGACCCGCAGGCCATATTC
>JAOUMG010000038.1 GCA_029881635.1 Paracoccaceae bacterium
TTCGGATCACCTGGCAACGCCCAAACCGGGCAAACCGCGCCAGATCCTGTGGCGGATTTATTCTAAACGGTGCCTGCTTTGTGCGGGTGCCACTGAACGCCCCATCGCGTTCGAAAACAACGACCGGCCTGGGATCATGCTTGCAGGCGCTTTGCGCAGCTATGCCAATCGCTGGGCAGCCTTGCCGGGAAAAACCATCGCGGTTTTCACCAACAACGATAACGGATTGCGGACGGCCACCGACCTCATCGCCAAGGGCGTCAACATCGCCGCCGTAATCGACTGCCGCAATGAAACACCCGATGTATTGGGAACAGAGGTTTTTCGCGGGGCTCAAGTCATCGACACTGCCGGGCGGCTTGGATTGGCCTCGGTCACGGTCCAATTGTCTAATGGGCAGCAAAAAACCATCGCCTGCGACGCACTGGGCGTATCGGGTGGATGGAACCCGAACGTTCACCTGACTTGTCATCAGCGCGGTCGCCCCAAATGGGATGAGGCTCTTGCTGCCTTTGTCCCGGATGGATGCCCCCCCGGCATGTCGGTGGCCGGTGCCGCGATGGGCAGGCTTTCCACCGCAGGGGCGCTATCTTCAGGCGCCACCGCCGCTGTGACAGCACTCGCTGATATCGGCATTCCGGCACAGGCTGTCGATCTGCCCCCGGCGGAAGATGCGCCCATCAACCTCAAACCCTTCTGGCATGTCCAGCACGGGGCCGGTCGTGCCTGGCTGGACCAGCAAAATGATGTGACCGTCAAGGATGTCAAACTTTCCCATCAGGAAGGCTATCGCTCGGTAGAGCACCTTAAACGGTATACGACTTTGGGCATGGCCACCGATCAGGGCAAAACCTCAAATCTCGGCGGATTGGCAATCATGGCCGAACTGACCGGAAAATCGATACCGGAAACTGGGACGACGATTTACCGCCCCCCCTATACTCCGGTTCCCATCGCGGCCTTTGCCGGACGTTCAGCCGGCAAGCATTTCCGCCCGACCCGCCTGACCCCCAGCCACAAATGGGCAACTGAACAGGGCGCAGTTTTCGTCGAGGTCGGCATGTGGCTCAGGGCACAATGGTTCCCGAAACCCGGGGAAACCCATTGGCGCCAATCCGTCGACCGCGAGGTTCTGGCAACGCGGAAATCTGTCGGCATCTGCGATGTGACCACGCTCGGCAAAATCGACGTGCAGGGCACGGATGCGGCCGAATTCCTGAACCGCGTCTACGCCAACGCCTTCGGCAAACTGGCCGTCGGCAAGGTCCGCTACGGGCTGATGCTGCGCGAGGACGGGATGGTCATGGATGACGGCACCACAGCCCGTCTGGCCGAGGATCATTTCATCACCACGACCACGACCGCGAATGCCGTCGGCGTCTACCGCCACATGGAGTTCTGCCGTCAATGCCTCTGGCCCGATCTCGACGTCCAGATCATCTCCACCACCGAGGCCTGGGCGCAGTTCTCGGTCGCCGGGCCCAATGCCCGCAAGCTGCTGCAGAAGATCGTTGATGCTGAGCATGACATCTCGAACGAGGCCTTTCCCTACATGGCCTGCGGCGAGATCACGGTCTGCGGCGGGCTGCGCGCGCGGCTCTTCCGTATCTCCTTTTCGGGCGAACTGGCCTATGAGATTGCGGTGCCTACACGGTACGGCGATGGTCTGATCCGGGCGTTGGTTGAGGCAGGCAAGGAATTCGATGCCGTCGTCTATGGCACCGAAGCCCTTGGCGTCATGCGTATCGAAAAAGGCCACGCCGCCGGGAATGAGCTGAACGGGACGACCAGCGCGCTGAACCTAGGTATGGGGGCGATGGTGTCAAAGAAAAAGGACAGCATCGGTTCGACCCTTTCCGAACGTGAGGGAATGAATCAAGAAGATGCGCTTATGCTGGTGGGTTTTCGACCGGTTGACCCAAGCCAAAGCTTCGCCGCCGGATCGCATTTCATAAACAAAAATGCTGTGGCCAATGCCCAGAATGATCAGGGTTACATGACTTCCGTCGCATATTCACCCAATCTGGGGCACACGATCGGGCTCGGGTTGCTGAAGAATGGCGGGGCCAGAAAAGGCGAAATCCTGCGGGCGGTGAACCCACTAAAAAATATCGAGATCGACGTGGAAGTTGTCAGCGCCCATTTTGTCGACCCTGAAGGAGAACGCCTGCGTGCCTGAACATCGTTTAACAGCGCTTAGCCCACTTGGCGGCGACGCTCCGAAAGTCGATTCATTCGAAGTTTTCACTATCTGTGAAAACCCTGATCTTGCGCTTGCATCGCTGGCCAGCCGTGTGGGGAAGGGAGCAGCATTTGCCAAGGCGGCCAAAAAGCACTTTGGCTTTGAAATGCCGGAACCAGGGAAAACCGCCCAAAAATCACCCTATGCTGCGATCTGGGTTGGCCCTGAACAATGGCTGATCGAAGCACCTTTCAGCGACCATGAAGATATTGCGGTGGAACTGAAGCACGCATTTGACGACAGTGCTTCTGTTACCGAGCAGACGGACGGCTGGGCACGCTTTGACGTCGAGGGCCCCGTTACTGGTGCTGTCTTTGAACGGCTCTGTGCGCTGAACGTCGGCGGGATGGCTTCAAACAGCGCCTCTCGGACAGCGATTGAACATCTTGGCTGCATTGTCATCTGCCGCGAGGCGGGTATTCGCTATAGCGTTCTGTGCCCGCGATCCGGGGCGGCATCGCTGCACCACGCATTGATCACCGCCGCAAAAAGCGCAGTTTAGACCGATGGCAGCGGCGCGTTTCCTTTGACGCGAATGCCATTGATGGCGCGCCGGTCCTCTTGCGGGGTCAGGCCGAATTCCTGGATGTAGTGGCGCACCAATGGCGTCGAACTGGCATACCCGACCGACAGGGCAATTTCAGTCACCGTATCGTTAGAGTAAAGCGCCATCTGGCGCGCTTTTTTCAAACGCAGCATCCGGTAGTATTTCAATGGGCTTTGCCCGGTTGCACGTTGAAACGCCCGGTCAAGCTGGCGCGTGGATAGATCGACCGCATTCGCGACCCTGGATATCTGAATCGGGTCTTCGACATGTTCCGCAAAAAGCCGGATCGCCTGCGCCACCGCGCTGGGCAGCATATCATCCGTACTGTCACTGCGAATCGTTGGCGTTTTTTGGGTGACGTCATCGCCGCGAACAAGCGGATGCTGAAACCAACAGGCTACTTCGGTCATGATCTCGGCGCCCAACTTTTCCTCAATCAAACGCAACATCAAATCAAAGGCGGCGGTCGCCCCTGCGACCGTAATCCGCTGGCGGTCAATGGTAATAACATTCTCTCGCGCGATAACGTCGGGAAACTCGGCTTTGAAGGCCGCTTCATAGCACCAGTGAACCGAGCATTTGTGCCCTGACAGCAAGCCGCTCCGAGCCAGTGGAAAAATTCCACCGCTAAATGCGCCAATGCTCACACCGTGGCGGGCCAGCGTGCGGACGGAAGCATTGGATTTACGCGGGTTCTGGAAACGGCCTGACGGACCGCTCAGAAAAAACAACTGATCCAGCTGGTCTAACTCTGACAAGGCGACATCGGGGTCGAACCCCACATCCGCGCTCGAGACAATGCGCTCATTGCCTTCGCCGATCACTTTCCACCCAAAGGCAGAACGTCCGGAAATTTCATTGGCTGCGCGCAACGGCTCTATCGCCGATGTCAGACACGCCATCGGAAATCCCGGGAAAATCAGAAAGCCAATCTGGGTTTTTATTTCATGGTGGTTCATGCTACCGCTACTTGCAGGAAACAAAAAATAGCCACATACCTTGTCCAAACTTAATCAGCAGTCATCTTTGGAAGATACTTTAGACCTAGCCGCCGTGCGAGCGAAAGAGGAAAAGGACGATGAGCGCAACCAAAAAAAAAGCAAATGTTGCAAAGGCAATTCGCCCGCTCACACAGGATCCGCATCAGGTCTCCGAACCACGTGAAAAGGTTCTTGAGGTTGCCATTGGCCGTGCTGTGCGCAATTTCCGTCGGCAAAAGGCCATGACCGTCGCGGACCTTTCCAAGCAAACCGGCTTGTCGATTGGAATGCTGTCAAAAATTGAAAACGGCATTACGTCGCCTTCGCTGACTACTCTGCAGTCACTGGCGCATTCGCTCAGCGTGCCCTTGACCGCCTTTTTCCGCCGTTTCGAGGAAAAGCGCGAAGCGATGCATGTCAAGGCTGGTCAGGCGGTTGAAATGGACCGGCGTGGCACAAGGTCAGGCCATCAATACAATCTTCTGGGGCATATCGGCGCCAATGCAAGCGGCGTGAATGTCGAGCCCTACATGATCACGCTGACCGAAGAATCGGATGTGTTCCCGACCTTTCAGCATGACGGCATCGAACTGCTCTACATGCTGGAAGGCGAGGTCGAATACCGTCACGGCGATCAGACTTATCTGATGCAACCCGGAGACAGCCTCTTTTTCGATGCCGATGCGCCGCATGGGCCTGTTGTACTAAACAAGCTGCCCGCACGTTATCTGTCGGTTATCAGCTACCCGCAGGCGGAATGAGCTGTCGTCAGTCCGGCCATATTCCCGGTGAAGTCGGTTTACCGTCATCGTATTTGGACAACCATTCAACGATCTTGGGGCGGTTGCTGATAAAGCCCTTATAGGTGGCCAATTCCTCGGGTAGGTCCCGCAGAACGCGGTGCAGGCGTCGGCCCCATTTGGGTTCTGTCACCAGTTCACCGAGCTTGATCAGATAGCAACGGATCGGAAAGACGAGCGCGTTGGATCGCGGCAACCGGAAAAAGGTCTGCAATTCTACCCGCAGATGCATCTTTTCGCCCATGTTTTCCATGGTCAGATCCTGCTTCATGACCCCCCATTTGTGATAATTCTCGGGGCTCGTATCCAACAACGGGTTGACTGTCATCGTCCAATTCAACCGCCGCGCAGGCGCGCCTTGCCGGACATTCAGCAAGAACTTCAGCGCGCGCACAAAGATACCCATCTCATGTGCTTTGGGTACAGGCGCGTGCCATTCGAAAAAATTCATTCCGATGTCAAAATCAAGCGACCAGTCCGCCTGCGTCGTGACCATCCCTGCATCCATCCAAAGATTGTCATCGCGCTGATCAAGCACTGCAAAATCACCCTGGGTCTGGCGTGTGATGTATTCCATCGGGCCATAGGGCAGGGTCGCCTCATCCAGAAATACAAACTTCTGATCAATGCCCAAGGGCTTGTTGATCCAGTGCCATTTATTCCCGTCGCGGTGCAACTCGAAAAGATCAGGATATTCCTCGGCCTTGGAAACCATGATCAGTTCCAGCAGATCCCAACCAGCCAGCGTCATATGCGGCAAAGACTGGCAGCGCAGCGGATCTTCGGCCAGAACCTTGGCGCGGTCCTTCATTTCCGACACATAGTGTTCGTCCACGTCGAATGTGCGTTCGTAGACCGACCCAGGGCGGTAGGATTTGTGTGGCTCCATGTTCACCGAATACATGTAGCTGTCTTCATGAAACGGGAATGGAAACCGCTTTATCGCTTCGGGCGAATTGCGAAAGGTAAAATCGTCGCGGAAGGTTTCGTCGCGGAAATTGATCGTCATCTTTTTCTCCTACCGGTCCAGAACAAGGGTCTTGCCCTCGAACCGCGACACGCATGGCATGATCTTTTTGCCACTGGCGTGTTGCTCTTCTGTCAGCCAGTGGTCGTTGTGCAGAAATTTCCCATCATAGCCGATAACATCGGTTTCACATTGTCCGCAGGCACCGCCCCGGCAAAGGTAGGGCGCGTCAACACCGGCGGCCTCAATGGCTTCCAGCAGGCTTTGATGCTCACCAACTTGAATGACCTTGTTCGATACCGCCAGCTTGACCTCAAAGGGTTTGCCTGATGGGGGGGCGAGGAATTCTTCGTCATGCACTGCCTCGCGTGGCCAGCCCAACCCTTCGGCGGTACCCCTCACCCATTTGATCATACCCTTGGGGCCGCAGACATAGAGATGGGTCCCCAATGGCTGGCCATCCAGCAAATTCTCCAGATCGATCACTTGCTTTTTGTCGTCATGATAGATGTGGACCCGCGTCGGATGTGCCGTACTCAGTTCATCGGCATATGACGCGAGCGAGGCTGTGCGCACCGAATAATGAAGCTCAAAATTTCCGTTTGAGGCGGCCAGCTGCTTTATCTGAGCGATGAATGGCGTGATCCCGATGCCGCCCGCGATCATCAGATGTTTTTTGGCGCGAAGATCCAAAGGGAACAGATTGACGGGATTCGAGATGACCATCTCAAGCCCCGGCTTAACGTTCCGATGCATGAATAGTGATCCGCCCCGGCCCTGATCATCACGGCGGACAGATATCGTATACGCCGTACGATCCGCCGGGTCGCTCATCAGCGAATAGGGGTTAAGACGCATGGTTGCGCCATCTTTCATCTCGACAACGGTATGGGCGCCCCCGGAAAAGGTCGGCATCAGCCCGCCATCGGTTCGGGCAAAGCGAAAACGGGTGACCAGTTCGTTAACCGGCACGACATTCGTTACGGTAACAGCGATTTTGTCGGTTCCAGCACTCATTTGAAACGCTCCACCGGTTCGGGGACATTGCCGGGCTCCTCGGCATCGACGCGAACGCCCTGAAAGGCCGCTATCCGCCGCGAATAATGGTCGCGCACGAACAGGTGCAACCCGCAATGCGCACATTGGAACGGGTCCGTCGTCACGTCCTCAGTGATACCCTTGCAATGTACGCACTGCATCCGTCGTGCCGTTGACCCGCGATGTTCCGTCTGGATTGCCGAATGGGGAATTCCCGCATTTGTCGCCTCCAGCATCGCTTGCCCCATCAGACCTTCGGAGCCCGAAAGATAAACCTGCAAACCCATATGCGCGTCATTCAGCACCCGCCGCAGCCTTGGAAGCGCAGCCTCATAGCTCGGGCCGACATAACACTGTGCGGGGTTCAATTCTCTCAGCCGCCCAGTGAAGGTTTCGCCCGTTTTTTTGGGGATGTAGATAATATGGGTGTGATCAAACATCCCTTTTGGTGTGGATTTTGCAAGATCGAGTATCGCTTCGGCCCCTTCGGCATCGGCGATCATCAGATGCGATTTACCCGGCCGGGGTTCCAACGTGCCGTAAATCGGGCGGCTTTTGATTGACGGTTCAAAGGCTGTCTTGGGCATGTAGCTGTGCGTCCCTTTTCAGGTCTTCGTGTATTTGGGCGCCCCAGATTCAGGCTGGCGCGCCCGTTGGTCTTTAGCCCTTTACGGTACGACGCTTTTTTTCAGGGTCGAAAAAGGGCATCGAGTGGGTGACCGCGCCGATTTCGCCGTGAGTTTCACAGTTCACCGTCAACTTGGTACCATTGTTGGCACAATCTACCGGCAGACGGGCAATAGCAATATTGTGCTTGTTCAAAGGCGAATACATTGCCTGCGTAACAAGCCCCACCTTCTTGCCCCCGCGCATCACCGGGGCACCGTTGCCGGGCACGTTCTTCCCGTCGAGTTTCATGCCCCAGATCTTGAACCTTTCCTTGCCCTTGAGGCGATAGTGCTCTTCCGCACCGCGGAAACCGACCTTGCCCGGCGAAACGGTGAAATCCAGACCGAGTTCCCATAGCGTGTCGCCGGGACCCTCGTTTTCAAAGGGATACATTTCCGAGTTATCGTAGGGGAAGAACAGCAGGTAGCTTTCCGTACGCAACATATCGAGCGTGGTGAACCGGCAAGGAATGATCCCCATCGATTTGCCTTCGTCAAGGATACGATCCCAGATACCCGGCGCGTCCTGACCACGGCAGAAAATCTCATAACCGCGCTCACCAGTGTAACCTGTGCGCGAAATCATGACCGGCTTGCCGAAAAGCGAGGTCTGCATCTGGTTGAAATAATTGAGGTTGCGAATGCCCTCGACATGCTTTTGTAGGTAGTCAACGGCCAGCGGGCCCTGCAATGACAAATCATGAAGGTTGTCGTCAAAGCGGATCGACACATCACGGCCCGTCGCAGCCATGGTCAACTGTTCATGACCCTGCCCCGACCCGTGGACAACCATAAAGGCATTCGGTCCCGTGCGGTAGATCACACAATCGTCCACGAACTTGCCTGCATCATTCAGCATGCAGGCATAAACCGACCGCCCCGGCATCAGCTTTTCCATGTTCCGCGTTGTGGCGCGTTCGATCACATGGCTCGCCGCCGGTCCGGTGATGTGGACTTTTTTCAATCCCGATACATCCATAAGACCTGCTTTGGTACGGATGGCCATATACTCGTCATCCGGGTCGCTATTTTCATAGGACCATGCTGTACCCATACCGCTCCAGTCTTCCAGAACGGATCCCATCGCGCGGTGGCGATCGCCGAGTGTCGAGAATCTCCAGGAATTGGTCATGTCTTCTCCCCATAACGTGATTTTTCGTTTTGCGCAGTCTGGGATCATCGCTACAGAAAATCAACACTCATGTGCAACAATTTTTCCTGACAGGTATAATATCCTATTAGTGTAGCGTTTGCCGGTGCGTCAGGAATTTCCAGCCTCTCTGGCATTCACGATCCGTATCGACCACACCCGTGGCTAATCATCCGCACAAACCGGCCCCGCGTTCCTCGCCACTGGCCGAACCAAACTGCGGTGAAGCATGCAGGATTGGAGTCCGACGTGAATTTCATTGGGATTATACAGCTTTAACGTGTGATACCTCATCCAAAACGGTATCAGACGTGTCGCGCTTGGCCTGCGCTTGGCGCCCTGCTCAATGGAATGCCTTCCAACCATCTGAAAAGGGACGAAATTATTTTATCCTGTGAAAAAGTTTGACAAATGCGCAATATCGAACATTACCTATAGGCAAAAAAGATCACTGCGGGGGAACAGCCCGCCTAATGGGGAGACGCGAAAGTGGATGGCAATCTAAATGCACTTACGACCATTTTTACCGAGTTCTATTACTGGGTAACGGTCGTATTCATGTTCCTGATCCATGTTGGATTTTGCATGTACGAAGTCGGCGCAAGCCGCCGTCGTAACCATATGCACACGCTTATGAAGAATATTATGATCATCCCTCTGGTGACCGTAACCTTCTTCTTCTTTGGCTGGTGGATATATTGGGCTTTCCCGATGTTTCCGTTTTTCGGCGGACTGAACCACGAAATGGGAAGCGCCAATCTGCCATGGTCGCCCACGATGGGCACAAACCTCCAAGATCACATTTCAGGTGTATTCTGGGCAGCGTTCCTGCTGTTCTCCTGGACAGCGGCATCCATCGTCTCGGGATCCGTGATCGAACGCATTCGGTCTTCGGCACTCTGGCTTCATGCGGTTATGATCGGCTCGGTCTGGTGGATCATTGATGCCGCCTGGGGTTGGCATTATGGGGGCTGGATGGTCCAGAAATTGGGCTATCACGATGCCTACGCCTCGGGCGTTATCCATGCCATCGCTGGCGGATATGCGCTGGGCGTGATCA
>JAOUMG010000570.1 GCA_029881635.1 Paracoccaceae bacterium
GCGGGAGTCAAGCCTTTGCAGCGGATCCAGCCCTATTTTGCGGCGCGGATCAGTGATGCTATCTCGCTATAGCCGCGTGCCTCGGCATGGGCGAGGGGCGTGGTTCCTTCACGGTCGGCAATGTCGCTGTCGGCACCACCGGCCAGCAACGCCTTGACCACAGCCACATGATCTGACCCGCCGTCACCCAAGATCACCGCCTCGATCAACGCCGTCCAGCCAAGGTTGTTGATGTGATCCAGTGGCGCACCCGCAGCCACCAAACGGCGCACAACCTCGGCATGACCCAGATGGGCTGCGGCAATCAGCGCGGTGCCGTCATAGGGGCTGGTGGTCAGACCGGGATCGTTGCCAAGCTCAATCGCCAGCGACATCAGATCAGGGTCATTGGCAACAGCAGCGATGGTCACCACATCATAGGCCTGCGCTTCAAAGGCCTTCATATCCGCGACCGCCTCGGCCAAAGCCCGCAGCGCATCATCCTGTGAAGCGAAAGCCGCCACATGAATTGGTGTTCGCAGATAGCTGTCGCGCGCCTCAAGATCCGCGCCCTTGGCCACCAGTGCCCTGATCGTTGCCACATCGCCCGTATGGGCCGCCAGATGCAGACCGTCATATCCACCGATTTCACTTTGGGACGGCGCAGTCTGGCCAAAGGCCGCGGTGGCAAATAAAGCAAAGGCAAGGATTGTACGGATCACGGTGTTTCCTTTCATCCGAATAGGGCGCGAGGGCACTTGCCCCCACAGAATGTCTGACCATATCTAGCGCAAAGCTGAACAAGGGCACCATGATGACTATGCGCGAAAGAGTTTCCGGTTTTCTCGAACGTTCGGCGGTGCGAAACGCAATAATCGCCGTGATCTTGTTCAATGCGGTCATCCTGGGTCTGGAAACCTCCCAAACGGTCATGGCCCGGTTCGGCGGTCTCTTGCTGTTTCTTGATGCGCTCTGTCTTGGGATTTTCGTCGTTGAAATCGCGGCCAAGCTTTATGCGCGCCGTCTGGCATTCTTCCGCGATGGCTGGAACCTGTTTGATTTCGCCATTGTTGCGATTGCCCTCATCCCCACAGGTCAGGGCTTTGCAGTGCTTCGGGTGCTGCGAATTCTCAGGGTCTTACGCATCGTTTCGGCGGCCCCGCGGCTGAGGCGGGTGGTCGAGGGGTTTGTCACCGCCCTGCCGGGAATGGGGTCCGTGTTCCTGCTGATGGGAATTATTTTCTACATCGCGTCAGTGATGGCGACAAAGCTTTTTGGCGCGGATTTCCCGGAATGGTTCGGAACGCTCGGCCTGTCGGGATATTCGCTCTTTCAGATCATGACACTGGAAAGCTGGTCAATGGGCATCGTGCGCCCGGTGATGGAGGTTTATCCTCTGGCCTGGGCGTTCTTCGTGCCCTTCATCCTCGTGACGACCTTCGCAGTGGTGAACCTGCTGGTGGGTCTTATCGTCAATTCGATGCAGGCCGCCCACAGCGATGAGGAACACGCCAAAACCGACGCTTACCGCGATGAAATGTTCGCCCGACTGGCCGCAATTGAGGCAAAGCTTGAGCGAATTCGGGTCGGGAACCGTTAGGAGGCTAGACCAGTCTGAGGGTTGAGGAAAGTTTGTCGCAACGCCAGCACTGCCATGAATCACGATGCTTTGCCGTTGTAGGACAGAGGCGAGCAAAGTGCCGTCAGCCAATCAAGCAGCGCAACTACAGGCTTGGCGTTGATCCCCTTGCGATAGATCGCCTGATAGACCACCGTCTCGTTCAGCGGGGTATCGACCCATACAAGTGTCCCATCACTCAAGTGCTTCCGCACGACGACTTCGGTGCTAAGGCTCAAGCCGTACCCCATAAGAGCCGCGTCAATCTCGTATCGGGCATCCCCCGGGTCAACGATCTGGATTTTCTCGGGTTCAAATCCCGCGCGCCGAACGAAATCGCGCATCTCAGATTCCTTGAAACCGTGTTCCGCCACCCACGGCAACCTGGACAAATCTGACCTTCCATTGCCCAAAAGTCTTGGCGCGGCACAAATAATCAAAGGCGTTTCGAGAAGCGGCCGGACATCATAACCTTCCCAGGTAGCGCCTTTTCGGAAACCACGGATGGCGATGTCGAAATTGTCGAGATCGATAGGGCTCTGATTACCGTCCGGAACAAAGGATATTTGCGTCGTCGGGTTAACTGACCAAAAATCGCTCAGTTTTGGCAAAATGACGGAGTTGACGAAATAATGGGTAGTGGACACGCGGACACCGCGGTTTTCCTGAATTTGCCGAACTTGGTCAACGCCACTTGAAATCAGAGCAAACGCCTCGCGCAAGGTTAGCCCAAGATGGCGCCCCGCCTCGGTAAGCGTCAGTCCCCTTCCTTCGCGTCTTACAAGTGTGGCGTCCAGCTCGACCTCAAGTTTACGCACCTGCTGTGCAATTGCCGCAGGCGTTACATTCAGGGTTCTGGCCGCAGCAGAATACCCATGCAT